>NZ_KV827806.1:222312-231903 GCF_001836235.1 Bacillus sp. HMSC036E02
CTCAAAATCCATATGTAGCACCACAAAACCCATACACAACTCAACCACAACAACCGCAATACCAACAACAAATGTATCAACCAAACTACGACGCACGTGTCTCACCACCTAAACCATCAACAATAGATCCAACTCAACCACAAATTTTACCGCCTGGACCAACACTAGACATTACACAACCACAAATATTGCCACCTGGACCAATTACTGAACCAACACAACAACAAATTCAACAAGTTGTCGGTACACAGTTTTTACCTTTCAAGAAACCCGTACTAGATTTCGTAAAACCATGGGTAGATTACGGTTTAAATGAAGCAAAACATACATCACATGAACACTCATTAACAGAAGTTGCTGCGATTATGTTTTTAGTTGGTAAAGGCTTCAATCCGACGATCGCACATTATATCGTTGAATCTTGGGAGAAGAATGAACAGTTTTAGAATTGTTTATTTGATAAAATATAAAAAACACAAAAGTGCCAAACCCCTTATACCACAAGGGTTTTGGCACTTTTTAATATATAAAACAAATTTTATTGAAATAATTATTTTTATAGATTTTCATACTTTTTTATATAGTACGTGAACATATACAGTACAAAATTACACCTTTGTATACACATTTTTAGAAACATCTTACGTTTATCAAACAATAACCAAAAGACGTACCTGCAACCTCATCATATAAATAATAGATATTAAAAAGAGGACACTATAAGCGCCCTCTTCCTTAGGTTTTAAATATGTTCTCCATGATCCATAAACACTTCAATTGCTTCGTTTTGTGGTATGTCTTTTACATTAGTAAGACCAAAAGTAAAAACAGCGGATAACATCATCATTAATAAGATTGCTTTTTTCATTTTAGCGCCCTTCTTTCTATGCTCTTTTTGTCTGCATCTAAAGCGATGTGCAAATACTTGCTTGCTTTTCTGTGATTTTCTGAACCATAGAATCTTTCACCTAAAAGAGAAGCATATTCTTTTACCCAATCATATAATTCTTCTTTTTCAAAATACGAAATACCTTCTATAACCACATTTTCTAATTCTTCTTGCGGTACATAGTTATGTACTGCTTTTAAAATTCGGAAATGATGACGATAACATAAGTCGCTAATCTTATAGCCATTCTCAATATATTCATTAGCGATATGACTATAACCTAACTTAAAATGTTCTCTTGCTAAAAGAAACATAGTTTTAGCGTTATTTTCTAATGAATCCTCTAAGTGTTTAATTGCTAACTCTGGCATGTTTTGACTTGCGTATAAAAGTCCTAAATTATGCTTAACTCGTTTAATAAGAAGTTCATCATTAGATTTTTGGAAGGTACCTAGTGCTGAAAGTAAATATTCCTCTGCACTTTCGAATTCATTTAGTCGAATGTGTGCCATTCCTAAAGTATTTAAGCATGCTGCAGTTTTTAATTCATACCCTGGACTAATTGAAAATACTTCATTCGCCTTTGTAGCAAATTGAACTGCTAGGATTGGTTTTAATACGTGATAGTAATGGACTGCAAGCCAATAATTAAATTCAGCTTTTTCAATTTCATCATGCATGTACTCTAAAAACGTTTCAGCTTTTTCAAATTGCATTCTTGCTTCACTATGGTTTGCTTTATTAATAGCGTAAATTGCTTTAAATAAATGATGATAGTACTCTAAAAATGTTTCTGTAGACTCTGGTAAAGGCTCGATTTTGTCCAGAATATCTTTTGTACTATCCATATCCCGAATTAGCAGTTTATACCGGGCATTCAATAAAGCGTAGTAGACTAATATTGTTTGGTCTTCCTTAATATTATTGATTTTATTTGCAATATCTTCTTTTATTTTCTGAGACTGTAATACACGTTGTGAAATCATAGCTTGATACCATTCGTTTAATAATTTTGTGATTTCTTCTTTAGAAATAATGTCAACACTCATCTACTTCTACCCCCTTTTGTTAAATGTTATCATGACATGCTTGTTTGCATAAATAAGTTTTTGAATATTCTAACTTGAAAAAATTATTTTTGAATATTCATGTTAACAAAATGGTCCCTTTTCAAACCTTAAAAAAGAACACATGTTTGTAGCGGAGTTAAAAAAACAAAAGTGAGGTATTACATCATGGAATATAACAGCTTTCCTGTAGTACGTGGAAGAGGTATGGTGAAATGGAATCCGTTTGCTTCAATACCGGAGCAATACGAGGAAATACATAGAATGTTTGAGGAACAATATAAAGTACCTAAACCTTTTTTAACACAAGATACTATGGAACGAATAGAAAGAGCGTTAATGCAATCTTTTCATGAGGAAGAAGAAATACATATCTCATACTATCGTGATGGAATGGTGCAAGACATGTACATAAATGTATTACATATTGAACCGATGACGAAAACTATATATTGTACAGATGCCTTTGGTTTGAATACTAAGTTTAAGTTTGATGAATTGGTGAATATAAATTAAAAGAAGCCGCCCGACAGGACTGAAGTGCACCCCAATTGTTAGACACAGCCTAACAATTGGGGTGCACTTCACATATATAGGTGGCTTTTGTACGACAAAAAAAAGAGCTCTGCTATACAGCAGAGCAAAAGAAAAATATATAACCCTATAAAAATAATACAAATTATTGATACTTTCAAAAGACGAAATTTAAATTTCCATCACAATAATAGCTATGTTTAAGTATGAAACATTCTACCTTCACTATAGCTATGAATATTCTTATTTTAGAATTCCATAGTATCCAAATAGCTCTTTGAGAAATACCTCAATACCGAACTTCTTCAAAGAATCTTTTCTTTGTTCAAAGAGAAGTTCTAAAACTTTTTTCTTATCTTTGTCTCTTCCATAATGAATCAACCTATGACAGTTCGGACATATACTAACTATATTTCCAACAATATCTAAACTATTTTCAAAATCAATTCATTTATACGATTAATTGTGTAAGAATTATGATGTGTGATTTCTCCTAATTCCTTGTACTGCCTTACGTTTTTTTCCATTTCACAATTACAACATTATTTTTTTGTAACTGTTTAAATTGCTCTTGTGTTTCAAAGTTTACAAAATTCATATCAATTCCCCTTTGTATGAAAATGAAATTTCTATAATAAAACTTTATAAGCTTTATATATCCATTCTTCATCTTTGTCTTCTTCCACATAAAAGATTTCTATTTTTATTTCCATACCATTTTCCATTAAAACGTGCGCTTCATATTTCCCATCTACATAACTAGCACAATCAATATTGTCTGCTACTATTTCTCTCCATTTATCAGGTAAACTATCATAAAAACGTTCAATGGCCGCTACTAAAACTAAATCTTCTAAATGAGCAGTTTTAAGGTTGTTTATTTTTAAAAACATCAAAAATGCCAAATCCCTTATATCACAAAGGATTTGGCATTTTTAAGTATCTAGAACACGCGCTAAATTTAAGGAGAAATTAACAGACATGAGTCCGGTATAATGCCGTGTCCACACCCAAGGATCGGTTACATAAAATAACGTATCTAACCTGGGAAGTCTATTAGCTTTTTCCCTTATAGTAACGCTCTCTTCTACTAAGACCTTTTCTTTCTAGGGCCTACAATTAATTTAATCGCTGTTCTCTCTTCATTATTGATAGAAATCTCTTGAAACGCTGGAACAAAAGCTAAGTCAATACCACTTGGAGCGACGAACCCTCTTGCAATCGCAATTGCTTTAATCGCTTGATTTATAGCTCCAGCCCCAATCGCTTGAATTTCCACATTACCACTTGTTCTTAGTACTCCTGCTATTGCACCTGCGACTGAATTTGGGCTTGATTTTGAAGATACCTTTAATATATTTTCCATGTAAGTTGCTCCTTCTATTATTTAATCTCTCTTTCGTTACAATTTTAAATATTTTAGCGTATCTTTAATTACTATTCACACCAAAAACAAATGATGCTTCATATGTACATTATTCTATATTTTCTGACTTTTTCCTGCTCAGCTACGCAAATAAAAGATAAACTGAATAGCCTAATATACATACAGTTAAATATCATAACTTCACCAAATGATAACATCCATACAGCTAAAGGTAATATTTCTGTTTTGTCAGACTAAATAAATATAGTAAAGTGAAATTTTAATGAGTGGGGGTTTAATTCATCCCCCACCTAACTTCTTTGCTTTCGCTGAATTTTTAGATGGGAGTCTTACTGCTCGGAAAATAGTGGGATAAACGTTTCCTCGTTACTTCAATCTATTTAGAAATTCCATTTATTTTTCTATCAAATTATAAACCTTATCATCTTCAAAAGGTGTTACAGGTAATACCCAAATACTACACTTCATCATTTGACCACTTTATATTCCAAATCTATTTCCTTTTATAGTACAAGCATACACGCCAATTGTGATTCATCTTCATAAACTACTATGTGGTTTAAATTTATTAAGAATAGGAGGTAATATTTTGGGTTCATACTATCATTCTTCAAACTCGTATAAAAAATGCTCATGCAAATCTTCTTCCAGTTCAAATAAAAAATGTTCATGTGACCATTCACATAAACGAAGCTGTCCTGCATACGGAACTTTTTGGCAAACTGAATTTATAACTGTTCCTTTTGGAGATCCTTTTCCATTTAATCACGTTGGACCTTTAGCAGGAGGTGTTTTCTTACTAAATCCTACTACTATACACTTTAGACAAGCTGGTGATTATAGAGTTTCGTTCATTTCCAGTATTAATACTACTTTAAATCCTGTATTTCCACATATCCCAGTCATAACTATATTTTTAAATAACAATCCACTTGCTAATAGTCAAGGTGACTTCGCTATTCAAATGAATACTTCATCAAATAACGAATGTCTTCAACTCGTTGGCGAAACAATTGTTACAGTGCCTGCTAATTCAACTCTTCAACTTAGAAATAATAGTGGTTTTAATCGTCAAAGTATTGTAACTTGTGACAATGGTATAAATTCAGTTGAATTAACAGTTACAAAACTAAGTTAAAATTATTTCTTCACATTCAGATGCTATTTCAGCATCTTTTTTTATTGAATAACAGTTTTTTCAACTTTTATTATCTCTCCCCACATAAAAAAGTGCAGAATTCTTTCTAACACAAGATTTCTGCACTTTTTATTATACTTATTTATTCTTCCTTATTTCTCTACATAAACCGACTTAACAATCGTACGATTATATGGTTTTCCTTCTTTATTCATCCCTTTTATATCCATCGTAACGTTATATACTCCCGGTTGTTTTATATCTTTCAAAGCACCTGTAAATGTATTCGTATTAACATTTTGTAATTCATTAAATTCAGAGACTAACTTACCTTCTTTATTAACGACTCTTACTGTTATGGAAAGATCCCCTTTCATTTCAGGTGCTACAGGTGATTTTTTCAGTTTATACTCAGGTTGATTTATTTTAACTTTTGTAGGCATTCGAAGAACAAATGGTGCGTCATCCTTGTAATCGCTTACAACTAAATATGCATCTTTCGACTGCTTCGCCATCATTTTGATTTTCCATTCGCCTACTTCTAATTTATCAAACTTAAACGTTCTAATTGTCGCCCCATTAAAAAAAGATTCGCCTTCACCAGTAGTTATAGCGCTATCTTTATTTGCATAGATTTTTCCTTTTGGAGATACCATTTGTACTTCTACATCAGAAGAAGCAGTTAGTATAGAAACGATTCCTTCCGCTTTTTTATCAACTGTAACGGTTTGCTCTATCCACTGATTTTGTGGTAATTCGCCTCCTAAAATATTTTGATTTGAAGTTGTATTTAATTGTTCTAGATCTCCATTTGAACTAGTGCTGGATGCTACTAAAGCTGGTAATCCCACATTTGTCGTACGTAAATATGGTTCAATTCGTGCAAAAACAGCTGATCCTTTTCTTATATTGTCATGATCAAATCTGGAATCTGTAAATAAATGTGTACCGTACGATAGCTTCGCACTCCATTCATTTACTAGTCCATCATTTGAACCGTACGATGATAAATATAACCCACCCATAGATAATGCAGAAAATGTTGGCCCCCAGCTAGTTCCAGTAGCCGTATAGTAACGGTTTAATTTAGCTGCTGGGTTGTTATCTATTATTGAACGAAACTTTGCCATTTCACCTATTTGTAACGAATACGTACCATCATCTTTTTGACCTAATATAGAAGCAAGCCACCCTGCCCACCAACTATATGACAAATCTGCTAAATTTGAGCCGTGATGCGGTGTAGCAAGTGTAATAACATTTCCAACAAATCGATTCGCACCATATTCAACTAATGCGGCTTGTGTATCAATACCACCTTTACTATGCGCTACAATATTAACTTTTTTACCGAAATGATTATATATTTCTTCAAGTTTTTGTGCTAACAACTTTCCGTTATCCCACTGACTAGCCGAACCTTTCCCTGCAGCATCATACAATTGTATAAACACTGTTTGATAGCCTGCTTTTAAAGCATAATCATACATATCATTTATATCATGATATACTGTCTTTCCATACCAACTATCAGCATTACCATTTCTTCCTTGTACAAAGAGAATTGGCGGTTTATTCTCATCATAATTAGCAGGTTTTTGGCCTAAAAACCATTCTCCAGGTGTGAATACTTCTGTATCAGGAAACCCCTTTCCAAGCTCTTTTATAACTTCTGCCTGTACATTTGTGCTAATCGTTGGAGCCATGATAAAAAATACAATTAGTAAGGCCACACATCTTCTCATCAGTCGCATATTACTCCCCCTATTTTTTTGAAAGAAGGTGTTCTTTATAATATTTTATATTTTCCCTTCCTTAATAATAGCTAATCTTTTATTTTTAAAAGATGTTAACCCTATTTTTAGAAGGTTACTAGTTGTATACCCTCTTCCTTAACTCTCGTTATTCTCTTTGTTTCTACCTCTTCCTTTTGATAGAATACGACAAAAAAGTTTCTCAATAATTGTTACCTTCGCTACACCCAGATATTTTTTAAATCATTATTGTTTATATAAAGCATACAAATCTTGAAAAAATTTTAGTAAAAAAACATTTTATTACTAGTTAGTTATTTAAAAATATAATAAAGATATGTACTTTCTTTTCATTAAATACAAACTAATTTTAAAGGAGCTTGTATTATAAGACTTTCCTACGATTAAAAATTAAACTGAAATTTCCGAATAGAAAATCATATTTCCAGAAACATATATTATGATAATTTCTGCACACTTGAATTAACTTTTTAGAAGTACTAACCTATCGGTGAACAGAAGAAAATTCTGTAAAAAGAAAGGAGAATACTTTATGATGACCAAATTACAAAAGGAGTTTTTTAAACGCTTAGAAATTCCTGCAAAAGAAATAACATTTGATGATTTAGATGAAATTCTCTTGAAAATGGGAATGATTCTCCCCTATGAAAATCTTGATATTATGGCTGGTACTATTAAAAATATCTCAAAAGATAACTTAATAGAAAAGTTACTTATTCAAAAACGAGGTGGACTTTGTTATGAATTAAACTCCCTATTGTATTATTTTTTAATTGATTGTGGGTTTCAAGTATACAAAGTAGCCGGTACTGTTTATGACCTTTACGATAATAAATGGAAACCCGATGATGGTCATGTCATTATCATATTAAGTCATGAGGATAAAGATTATGTTGTGGATGCAGGTTTTGCATCTCATCTCCCTTTACATCCAGTCCCTTTTAACGGAGAAGTCATCTCCTCTCAAACAGGAGAATATCGAATTCGTAAGCGAAATACTCGAAAAGGTACGCATATTTTAGAAATGAGAAAAGGAGCTAACGGGGAATCTACAAGTTTCTTACAGTCTGAACCTTCAAACGAATGGAAAATAGGCTATGCTTTCACTGTAGATCCAATAGATGAGAAAAAAGTGAATAAGATTCAAAAAGTGATTGTAGAGCATAAAGAATCTCCTTTTAATAAAGGAGCTATCACTTGTAAATTAACTACTTATGGTCACATATCATTAACAAATAAAAATTATACAGAAACCTTTAAAGGCACCAAAAATAAACGACCAATAGAATCTAAAGATTATGCTCGCATTCTTCGTGACTCTTTTGGAATAACGCAAGAGAAATATGTAGGAAAAACACTAGAAAGAGGCTAGTTGACTACAAGTATTTCATAATAAAGCAGATTCTATATTTAGAATCTGCTTTATTTTATATTTTGTTATAAATTAATTTAATTTTGTTGTTACCCTTTAATTTTCAATTATATACTCATCATCATATTTATCGTATTGTAGCCCTTTCCCTATCTTTGACTCCGTAACTTGATCTTTTAAAAACGGTGCAGCATCCATTTTACTAGTTGCAATTTCAATTCCATATTTTTTCGTTAAATGAGCTAACTCTATTAAAAACCACTCTCTTCGCAATGTAACTGGAATATCCAATGTTTTTCTTTTCATATATAATAGCACCTCTTTTATTTTCATAGCTTAAAAATATCACTGGATGCACTTATTAAAACTACCTTTCACCGCTAACATCCAATGAAACATTATAGTATATGCATGTCCATTTCAAACGTGCTATCACAAATATGATATTTAAGTTTACATAATTATATTATGTAATAGTAGAAAAGGAAGGCATGTCCCTTCCCCTTCTACTATAGAGATTTAAATTAAGAACATCTTGGTACACCTAAAGCTAAAAATAAACCTGCTACTCCCGCAGTAATCGGTACTTTTAACGTAATAACATCATCTACCTTCGTTACTAAAAAGTAAGCATTACCTTCTTGTAATATACAAGTTACCAACAATTGAAATTCCATTCAAATCTCCTCCTTTCAATCGATATACTATAATTTATGAAATCTCTTTCAAAAAGTAATAGGAAATATATCCATTTTTCCTTATATATAAAATAAATGTTTATAAGTCTATTAAAAATATTAATTTTCTAAATTTATACAAACCGTGTAATATCCAATAAACTCCTATATAATCAATAAGAAGAATCTTACAAATGGAGGTATGAAAATGTCGATTTTAAGTAATATTGGTGCAGCTTTATTTTTTATTGCTTTTATTCTTTTAATCTTATGTATCATTTCATTCTTTAAGAAAAATGGAAAAGCAAAACAATATGGACGTCCTACCGTTATTCTTTTTATGATTTCTATTATATTAATAACGGCCGGTACAACAAAATCGGAACACCCCGTCGTCGAGTTTTTTTCTACTTTAAGTTTCATTCTATTTATATTCTTCCTTGTTCTAGCAATCTTATCTGTTATTAAGAAAACAGGTGTAGCGAAAAAACAATTTATTATTACAGCTGTATTATTTGTCATTTTTGTTGCGTTATTAGGTATTTCAGCTCCTTCTTCTGAAAAAACGACAGCAACTAGTACAAAAGTTGCCTCTAATAATGAAGAGCCAAAAGATAGCGAACAGAAAAAAGAGCTAGAAAAGAAAGAGGCAGACGAAAAAACTCAAAAGCAAGAAGATGAGAAGCGTCTAGCCGAAGAACAAGCTCGTAAGCAAGAGGATGAAAAACGTCAGGCTGATGAACAAGCTCGTA
>NZ_KV827807.1:0-9689 GCF_001836235.1 Bacillus sp. HMSC036E02
CTTTTCACTTTGATTTTCAATATATGTTTTCACTACGTCTATTGGCGAACCACCAGCAGTTAGCAAGCAAAAACTTCTTGCCCAAAACATCTCTTTCCAAAGTTTCTTTTTCACTTGTGGAAAGTCTCTTTTAATAAGTCGAGAACTTGCACTTTTATAAGCATTAATGAATTTTGTCATTTCTGTATTAGGGTGTGCCTTGAACAAAATATGAACATGGTCTACATCATGATTCCATTCAACTAATGTGATGTTATAGTTTTCAGATAGTCGAACAAACATATCTTTTGCATAGTCTGACGTATCATCATCAAACACATTTCTTCTGTATTTCACGACCAACACAAGGTGATAGTACAACAAGAATACTGAATGGTTATTACTATCTAATTTCATTGATATACCAGCCTTTATAATTTATTAGACTGATTATATCAGAGGCAAAATAAAAAGGAAAACCTTTTAGCTACGCCAAACCGAAATTCATCTTCCACCTACCGTTGGGCTACGCCCTTCACACGCTTGAGGAAGGAGAATTCTTTCGGGAAATTCGTTAAAAATTTGGCTCTAACCTATGAATTTAATGGAATCCAATTTGTATCCCAATACTCGAATAAAGATAATTTGTGACATATTTTAAAATAAACTACATATCAAGCACTCTTTTTTTAAAATTGATATAATATGAGCAAACATCATTGCTCAATACTTCACAATCAAAAAGGAGAAATTGATATGAGAAAACGAAAACGCTTAGTAATAATCGGTAATAGTATATCTAGTTTACGCTGTATTGAACAGATTTTAATACAAAATCCTAATATGTATAGCATTTCTATTTTCAGTGATGAACTCTATCCTCTCTACAATCAAATAAACACTATCTCATTAAAATTAGATATTAAAAATAGAATGCAAAAGCAATATGATTGGTACAAACAACATAATATTAAGCTTTTTACAAACGAAAAGGTAATAGAAATTGATCGTGAGGACGAGGTCATTGTGACAGATAAACGCCGTATTGTTTTCTACGATAAACTCATCATTGCAATAGGATCTACTGCTTTTATTTTCCCCGTTAAAGGACTGCAATTATTTGGAGTAAATAAACTTAGAACAACTGAAGAAATCCAATTTCTATTAAATATTAAGAAGCATGCAAAGAAAGCTATTATTATTGGCAATGGCCTGCTCGGTCTAAAAATTGCACAAAAATTATTTGATTTTGGAATAGACGTCCACGTAGTTCATTTCAGTTCACACTTAATGGCAAAACAAGATATCTTGGCTTGTTCATTACTATGTAACAAGCTAAAAGCAAAAGGGATTCAATTTCTCATGGAAAAAAACACGGTTAAAATCCTAGGTACAGACTATGCAGAGGGGATCCAATTCGAAGATGGCACTATTAAAAAATACGATTTAATTGTAATACCTATTGGTAGGCGACCTAATACACATTTAGCAAAAAAAGCTGGCTTATATGTTAAACGTGGCATAGTTGTTAATAAGTATATGCAAACAAATGATAAATTAATTTATGCAATTGGTGAATGCACTGAACACAATGGTATTACATTAGGATTTCCAGCCCCCCTCCACGCACAAGCTACTGTATTAGCCGAGCATATAACAAATGTACAGACAAATACTCTTTTTGCATAATTTCTTAGTTAATTAAAACTAATTCTTTATAACTTTTATCTAAAAAATTCTTCTTAATAATTGTTTAAGAAGAGTTTTAAACCTTTGAAAACGTGTTAAAGAGAACACTGTAATATTGACACATTTGCAACCCCGTTACGTATTAAATTAAAGTATTAATTTAATTAAGGAGACATACTAAAATGCAACGACACAAAAATATTTATCTATTAATTATTTTATGCACGGTATTATGTATAATAACTCTAGTCCATAAAGGTGAAAATAATAGCGTTAAAAATACAACATATGAGATGGATAAACTTGTTAAAATTGATGAAAAAAAACTATCTTCTAAAGAGAATAATCCTTTAGAAGTCCCTTTGATTTTACAAAATCCAGAATTAGAACGTGGATGCGAAGTTACAAGTTTAGCAATGCTTTTAAATTTTAACAGTCTATCCGTTGATAAATTAGAGTTAGCTGAAAATATTAAATATGTACCTTTTCAAAACAATGGATTTATGGGAAATATGGACGAAGGATTTGTTGGAGATATGTATGACATAGATATGCCTGGTTTAGGTGTGCATATTAAGCCGATTTTAGAGTTAGCCAAATTATACATATCAGAGAATTGTATTATAGACTTAACTGGAAGTAATCCTGAGGATTTATATAAGGCAATTGATAAAGAACACCCTGTTTGGATTTTAACAAACGCGAGCTTTCGCAAACTACCTGATTATGAATTTCGTACTTGGAAAACAAATATGGGTGAGAGACAGGTTACATACCGTCAACATAGTGTTTTACTAACTGGATACACCGATCAATATGTATACATTAATGATCCATTAGATACGGAAAAAAATAAAAGAATTGATAAGAAGGATTTTGAAGAAGCATGGGTCAATTAGGCAGACAAGCCCTAACTATCATTCCTTAAAAAAACACAGAGCTATAAGATTTGAGATAAACTTTAAATTACTAATTTCTCATTATATAATTATTATATAATAATCCCTAGTTTACACGAGAATCACTAACGTTATTTAATTATATAAAATTAAAGGACACACCTATACCATTGGAGTGGTACCTAAGGTGTGTCCCTCGCATAAATCAAAAATATAAGATAAAATAATTTGAAATTTATTTTTTAAGTTTGATTATAAGGCATGTGATATTTTGCGGCTCAAAAAATCCATACCTTATCAATTAAACCGATTGGTAACACATATTCCCTTTTTTGTGATTTACTCATATATAATGATTTTAAGAATTCATATAATTAAAATACTTACTAATTTGTAATAACTCCTCTTTTATATTCTGAGAAAGGGGTCTTTTGTCAGAAACTGATAAGTCTTCTAATAGCTAACTGATTTTTTATTATTATTTTCTTATTTCCAACAGAGGCCATGAGCCCTAAACTTTCAAACTTATTCAATTTACGACTAATAGTCTCTCTTGTTACCCCCGCATAATTTGCCAATTCCTCTCGTGTCAATGGCAAGTTAATAAGTATTCCATCCTCTGTACTTTTGCCATATTTATCACAAAACTCCAATAGTATATGAGCAATTCTAACTTCAGGATTGTTTGTCGCTAAATTTTGCACTAAATTCTCTATCTTAGCTAAACGTTTTGTGACAACTTTTAACAACTTTAATGCAATACTTGGATTTCGTTCCATTATATAATCCATATTTTCTTTTTTTAGCATACAGATATGAGTATCTTCTATAGCATACGCACTAAAATTACTTTTTTCATCATAATTAAATATATTTAATTCACAAAAGGATTCACCACTTGTTAGTATATGCAATATTTGCTCTTTCCCTTGAAGAGTTAATGTACATAGCTTTACTTGTCCACTATTAATAATAAATAATGTATCTGATTTATCTCCCTCAAGAATTAATGGCTGACCCTTTTTAAACTTCCTATGTTTTGTCATTGAAGCTATATTACTAATTTCCTCTTCGGAAAGGGTCTTAAAAATTAGTACTTTTCTTGGGCAAAGCTCTCTTGATTTTTTATGATTATCGTCCATACTTTCTCACCTTACTTTAACTATAGAATTAAAAATATACTGATATCCAAGGTTATTATAGACATTTTTATCAAATATTGCAGTGACCCAAATCACAACTATATGTTTATGAAGACAGTGATATACACTATCTTCATAAACATATTTTGATATGGCATAGAAAAATATGGCCCTGAGGAGAAAGGGTGGTGTCAGGGCCATATAGAGTGTACCGAGAATGGCTGAATCGGTATAAGTATCTGCTACATAATTATTATAGAATTTTTTAAAAAATATTTCTGTGACCAGAATCACATTCAAAAATATAAAAAACAATGAGAATACTGTGCAGTATTCTCATTGTTTTTTCCTTCTTATTCATCTAGTGGTGCAAAATGATTTTTATCTTCTCCGCACACAGGACAAACCCAGTCCTCTGGTAAATCTTCGAAACTTGTTCCTGGTTCTATATCCTCATCTGGATCGCCTACCTCTGGGTTATATATATATCCACATGGTAAACAAATGTATTTTTTCATGATTTCCTCTCCTTTTTGTACAGATTTATATTTTTTCTTTTAACTTGTTCATTATTTCACTTATGTTTGTATTTAATAAATCTATTCCTTCTAACGACACATGCTTTTCAATCGCAGATTTGTAAGAAATAGATGCAGCAACTCCTTCTAATGAAATCACACCGACTATTTTATTATCCTTAATAAATAACCTTGTATACTTCTCCTTACCGTCTTCTTCAACAATTGTTGTATCACATTGCTCTTCATTAACAACTCCAATTGAAAATAAAGATACATTGAATGCGTTAAAAATAGTGGTTGGAATTTCTTTTTTATAAATAGCAGTTTTAGAGACCATATTACTACCTGCTACTCTGCCTTGTTCCAAGGCAGTCCCCCATAAGCCTTCAATTTCATTATTTACTTCTGCAACATCTCCCGCGGCGTATACGGAGTCTATATTTGTTCTCATCTCCTCATCCACAACAATTCCTCTATTTAATTTAATAGCCGTATCATGTACAAGTTTAGTATTCGGAGTAACGCCAATTGAGTAAACAATACTATCACAATTAATTTGAGAATTGTCGTTCATCTTTATGCCAGTTACAGATTCTTTCCCGAGAATAGAATCAATAGAAGTATTTAAATACACCTTTACTCCTTCCTTTTCAATTCTTCGTTTCAAGAGAAGCGAAGATTTTGTATCTAATTGTCTTCTCATTAATAAAGGAGCTACTTCTACAATGGATACCTTTTTACCAGCTTTCAGAATAGACCATGCTGTTTCTAACCCTTGTACACCCCCACCAATGGTCACAACACTTTCTTTGTCCTCTAAATGACCTTTAAGCTCATCTGCTTCTTTCATGTCTCTAATAGTAAAAATATTTTTTTTATTAATTCCATTTATCTCTAATCTTCTATTATTCGCTCCTGTACAAATTAATAGTTTATGATAAGAAAATACCGCTTCATTGGATGTAACAATAAATTGCTCATCTGTATTAATTTTTACCACCTTTGTGTTTATAAAAACTGATATGTGATTATCTTGATACCACTTTTTCTTTTTAATTAACACTTTTTCACTGTGTAAATCTGAATACAGATCCTTTGATAATTTAATTCTTTTATAAGGTAGTGATGGCTCCTCACCAAAAATAAATATATTTGATCCTTTATCATACTCTCTAATAGTTTTAGCGGCATTTACAGCCGCTACACCACTCCCAATAATAACAAAATTCTTTTCCATGTTTTCACCTCCATTTTTCTATTAAATAGAACTCAATAATAAATCTGTAACAAATGTTGTTGCATGTTGGATTTTTTTTACTTTCTCCTCATCTCTTGGAGAGAATCTAATCCGAATAGGAAATTCAACATGAGTCATACCTGTAGATTTGATAACTTTTGATGTGCTTTGTACATTCATATTTGTTTCATTGAGGTAATCTTGTATCACTTCAATTGCCTCTCCACTCCAACCATATGAACCGAATGAAGCTGCAATTTTCCCTTCTAGGTTCATTTCTGTGATTTCTTTTAAAATGTCTTCTAAATTACCAATTATATCTGCATATCTAGTTGAAGATCCTATGAAGACTGCATCTGCTTCTTGGATACTCTTTAAAACCTCTAATTTTTTTGATTTATCAGCGTTAAATACTGTTACATGAATATTATCTGCTTCTAAAGTTTCTTTAATAATATTTGCCACTTTTTTTGTATTATTTTTAATTGTTGTATATACAATTGTTACTTTCTTATCTTGATTCGTATCTCTACTCATATCCGCATATAATTTAATATACTTCTGTATATCCTGACGTAAAATGTAGCCATGAGATGGTGCAATCATTTGTACATCCAAATCTTTTAGAGCTTCTATTAATGTTCTTACATATCTTCTATGTGGATGGATAATGGCATTATAATAACCAATAAAGTCTTCCGTAATATCTACATTCGCTTTATCACTGAAAATCTCGTCATTTGCTATATGAGTACTAAAAATATCACAAGGAAATAAAATTTTATCCTCTACACAGTAGGTAATCATTGTTTCTTCAGTATGAAGATATGGCGTTTCTTTAAATTTCAATGTTTTTCCACCAATATCTAATGTATCACCGTCTTTTACTACTAAAAACTTTCGATTATGCAGTTTATACATCTCTTGTATTTCTGGTACTGCAATTTCTGTACATACAATCGTTGCATTAGTAGCTCTTGATGCTAATGCTGCCAATCCCCCTGAATGGTCGGGTTCTGTATGATTCACTACGATATACTGAATTTCTTGTGGATCAATTAATTTACTTAATGATTCTACAAATTCTCTTCCAAACTCTATATCAACTGTATCGATCACTGTTGGTTTTTCCGTTTTTAGCAAGTACGCGTTATAAGTTGTTCCTTTTGCTAAGATTAAACGATGAAATGGAACTTCTCTATTATCAACTTTTCCTACCCAATATATATCTTTAGTTAACTGAATTTCTTTGCCCATATAACTCAATTCCTCCTCAATCAGATTCGATTTACCACTGAATTATATAAACTTTTTTATAATTAAAAGAGGACTAGAATCACATTTTAAAAAAATTAATAAAAAAACACCTGAGTAACAGCTTTCTACTCAGGTGTTTTTAAAATTTATTTTGTTGCTACAATTACTAATGCCGGACCATCAAGTGAATATATTTTTTTATCAAAATTAGCGTAAGTTTCTACTGACTCAAATCCACAATCTATTAATATGGGAAGTAATTGTTTTTTTGTAATTGGATATAACTCTATACTATTTGAGAATTCTTCACCATTTGTATTTAATGTTACAGTAAATAGTACCTTTTTTCTCACTATTGCATAATCTCGTTTAAATGAGAAATGTTCTTTCGTAATTACTGGAAATATGAAATTTTTTTGATTTAATACTTTTTCATAGTTTACAATTTGAACTATGAACTTTCCATTTTTCTTAAGTTTTTTAAAAGAACGTTGAATGAAATCAGTAATTTCCTGTACATTGTCCAAATGAACCAACGTATTTCCAATACAATAAATACCATCAAATATCCCAGGCACATCGTCTATTTGCTGCATTCTAAGTGTATTTACAAAAAGTCTTCCCTTATGGGCTATAGCCTTCTCAGAAATTTTATCAGCCATTTTCTTCTCTGGTTCCATCGCAGTTACAATCATTCCTTTTTCAACTAATGCATTAGCCACATTCCCTGTTGCCGCACCTACATCAATTACGGAGTCCCCCTCTTGTAAATATGAAGCAATAAAATTCAATTGTTTTTCATTTTCTGGAAAAATTTCATCATAATACGGCATTAATTTTTGGTAAAAAGTCATTATTTATACATTCCTTTCTACATCCAGGATTGGAGAAAACATTAATAAAACAATTAATAAAACAATTAATCAAAATAAATTAATATATTAATATAACATAAACAATATGAATCATTATTAGTCTTTACGAGACAAAATATTTAAATACTATTATTGTTGTAATAAAAACGTAAATAGCATTTATACTCTCTAAAATCCCCACTTTTAAGATTGAAATATTCCTTCCATACAGTACTATAGACCGTATCAAACTTGGGATAAAAATAATGGTAATCGTTGGTGATAAAATAAGTGTAACAATCACAAGTAATAGATGGTACCACCATGACAGAATGCGATACGTTGGATTCTTTTTTTCACGTATCATTGTTTTTACATAAAACGTACTTCCTATAAAATATAAAAATGTTATAGTCGCTATTATCAATATATTTTTATCGACTGTTTTCATTGTGAAGTAATAACTTATAATGCCCCCTATACAAAACAAAAGAATTGCACATACATCATTTAATAAGGCTCGTTCATTTTTTTTGCTAGAAAAATAAATGTTTATACAAAAAAACGGGAGCATAATAATAGAAAAGTAAACTATACGCCATTCATAACTAAGAGCAATAGCTGTACATATACAAGCCTCACCAAAGTACAGAAAAAAATAATACAAATAATACTTCTTTCGCGGCTGTTTTACATACATTAATAAGGGATATGTAGCTAAATACACAAAAAACCACGCTAAAAAAAGAGGTATATGATACCATGTCCATTTACCAGTTAAAATACCTAAAACAAATGGAATAAGCAGCATTCCCCAGGCTCCATGCTGCTTTGGAATAATTAACTTCATTCTTCCACACCTCACATTTAATTTTTTATCAAAATGTTACGTAAGAATGATAAGAATTAGCATGTATATCATTAAATTTATAGATAAAAAACTTTACCAGTGAGAGAATCCCCCCACTGGTAATCATACTCCACCAATTTAGGGAATACCCATCCCAAATAGTAAAATATAATGAATTTCTCATACTCACTCTTCTCTTATAAGATAAACCATGTTTTAAAAAAATACTGTGAGTGAAATCACTGCATTTTATTTTTATACCTTTTATTTTTTGAACTACCCCCACTTTCACTTCGTTTAGAAGTGAGGGATTCCTAAGTAAAGAGTTCTATCGAACTCTAGTTGATTAGGCTAACCCCGCAGTCCTTGCGGTTAGAAGCCTTATCGCTTCATTTTTTATATTGATACTTGCGTTAATATCCCTATCATGGTTTGTACGACAAGAAGGACAGTCCCATTCACGTAGGTTTAGATTTTTAACGTCTTTGTTCTGATATCCACAACAAGAGCATAATTGGCTGGAAGCAAATGTTTTCGATACGACAATGACTTGTTTGCCGTACCATTTTGCTTTGTATTCTAACATGTATCGAAATTGCGACCAAGACACTTCACTAATTGCTTTTGCTAACTTATGATTCTTTAACATATTCGATACTTGCAAATTCTCAATACCGATAACATCGTGGTTTTTGATGATTTCAGTGGAGATTTTGTCTAAGTAATCTTTTCTAGCATTTGAAATGTATTCATGAATTCTAGCTACCTTTACTCGTTGCTTATTCCAGCGAGAAGATCCTTTCATTCTTCTAGAAAGAACACGCTGTGCTTTCGCCAACTTAGCTTCTAATGATCGGAAAAACTTCGGATTTTTATAGGGTCTTCCATCTGACAAAATAGCGAAATCTTTTAGTCCTACATCTATTCCAATGTAAGAATTTGTTTTCGGAAGTTCTTGTACTTCTGTTTCAACTAACAATGACACAAAATATCTACCAGAAGGTTTCCGTCTAACTGTAGCATTTACAATACGTCCCTTTACTTCACTACTTTTGGCAAATCGAACAAGCCCTAGTTTTGGCAATTTAATTTTGTTTTCTATAACAGCAATGTTTTCATTTGTTTGTTTTGTGGTATAAGATTGTACGTTGTTTTTCTTAGATTTAAAGCGCGGGGCGCTGTTTTGTTTTTTGAAAAAGCGTGTATAGGCATCCGCAAGGTTGCGGACAGACGACTGAATCGCAATACTATCCACTTCTTT
>NZ_KV827807.1:9789-16294 GCF_001836235.1 Bacillus sp. HMSC036E02
GACTGAATCGCAATACTATCCACTTCTTTTAGCCAAACAAACTCTTTCTTCATGGCAGGTAGTTTGGTAGAGCATGTACCATAGGTCAAGCCTTTTCCTGTCTCTTTGTATGCGTGATCCCATAAGGATAGGAAATGATTGAATACAAAGCGAGAACAACCAATCGTTTTGTTGATTAGAATTGCTTGTGCTTGATTTGGATAGATACGAAACTTATAGGCTTTATTAATCATCATTTCATTCACCTCCATTTCGGTATATGACTATTATACACCGAACGTATATTCGATAGATAGTGGAGTAACACTTTCTATATGTCGAACAATTCATCTCCCATCTACTCACTGTGCTGTGACCCTTCACGCTCCTTGAGGAAGGAGTCTTCTTGGCTAAAATGATAAAATAAAACATTGTTCAGTGTGTTTTTACTCTCTATTCATATCCTCACTCTTTGAACCTAAAACAAAAGAATTTTTATCTATAAATAATTGAATCATTCTATATCTTTTTATTTTTTATGAGCAAGGTAATACGATAAACTTCTAGATTTAGTCTCTTCTAAACAGAAAAGATTACATACTTCATTTATTAGTACCATTGCAGAAACGCACTGTATATAGTATTATTTATCGATGTTAGATACTATATATTGAGCAGGAGTGAATTTTATGAGCAACTCAGACAATGTAAAACAGCAAAAAAATACTTTATGGACAACTTTTGATAAAATTATAAACAGTAACGATCAAGACTTAATGCAAGAAAATGCAAATGTTGATGGTCGATCTCCAATGGGAATGATGGGAACATTTGCATCAGAGAGCGCAAAACTTTATGTAAGGGAACATTTGCTTTCTAAACAAGTAAAACAAGCTATTAATCAAAATATTTTATACCCACACGATTTAGATTTTTATGCAACAGGAACAACCACTTGTTCACAAATTCCTTTAGCACAATTACTGAAAAAAGGGTTCCACACTGGACATGGCCATATGAGACAACCACAAGATATTAAAAGTGCATTAGCACTCTCATCTATTATTCTTCAAGCTAATCAAAATATGCAGCATGGTGGGCAATCTCTTGCCATGTTTGATATAGATTTAGCACCATATGTGAGGAAAACATTTGAAAAAAATAAGAAAAAGTTAAAAGACTATCCGCTAACAAAGGAACAAATCGAAGTGTTTGCATGGAAAGAAACAGAAAACGATACATATCAAGCATGTGAAGCATTTATTCATAATTCCAATAGTATGCATAGCCGTGGTGGTGGACAAGTTCCGTTTATTTCAATTAATTACGGAACAGATACATCAAAGGAAGGAAGGCTATTAATTAAACAATTACTACAGGCAACACAAGCGGGATTAGGAAAAAGTGAAACTCCTATTTTCCCCATTCAAATTTTCAAGTTAAAAAAAGGTGTGAATTTTGAAGAAAAAGATTCAAATTATGATTTATTTGAACTTGCATTAGAAACAACAGCAAAGCGATTGTTCCCTAACTTTTCATTTTTAGATGCGCCATTTAATGCAACGTATTATAATGGGCACCCAGAAAGTGAAGTATGTTATATGGGTTGTCGTACTCGTGTGATGTCTAATATTCATGGTGAGGAGACAGCAATTGGCAGGGGAAATCTATCATTTACCTCTATTAATCTAGTAAAATTGGCTTTAATAAATGATTCAAAAGAGGGATTTTTCGAATCGTTAAATCATTATATCAAACTTGGCATTCGTCAATTGCTAGAAAGATATTCATATCAATGCACAAAAAAGGCAAGAGACTTTCAATTCCTATATTCACAAGGGATTTGGCGCAATGGAGAAAAACTACAACCGGAAGACTCAGTTACTGAGATTTTAAAGCAAGGAACATTGAGCCTTGGTTTTATTGGACTTGCGGAATGCTTGGTTGCCTTAACAGGAAAACACCATGGGGAAGATAAAGATTCATGGCAACTTGGAAAAGAAATTGTTACCTTTATGAGAAATAAGATGGACCAAGCAACAGAAGAACATTGCTTGAATTTCACTTTAATTGCAACTCCTGCCGAGGGACTATCAGGGAAGTTTATCAAAAAGGATTGTGCTGAGTTTGGAACTATTACAGGTGTAACCGATCATGATTACTATACAAATTCATTTCATATTCCAGTTTATTATCCTATTCAAGCAATTAATAAAATACGTTTAGAAGGACCGTTTCATGCTCTTTGTAACGGTGGTCATATTACGTATATTGAACTAGATGGGGCGGCAGCGCATAATCAAATGGCTTTAAAACAAATTGTTCAAGCAATGGCACAGTATGAAGTAGGATATGGTTCAATTAATCACCCAGTGGATCGTTGTAAATGTTGTGACTATAATGGAGTGATTGAAAATGAGTGCCCTAGCTGTGGAAATATAGAAGATCATCATATTGAAAGAATTCGCCGTATTACTGGATATCTTGTAGGGGACATGTCAAAATGGAACAATGCAAAGCGTAGTGAAGAAGCAGATCGTGTGAAACATAAATGAAGGTAATGAATATTATTCATGATAGTGTAGTAGATGGTGAAGGATTACGGACAGTTGTGTTTTTTGCCGGTTGTCCGCATCATTGTTTAGGTTGCCATAACCCCAAATCATGGAATCTTTATAATGGTACCGAGATGAGTGTGAAAGAAATTATAAAAGAAATTTCCACAAATCCTCTAACTGATGTAACATTTTCAGGTGGTGACCCATTTTTTCAAGCTATCGAGGTCAAAGAAGTTGCAAAGGCTGTAAAAAGTTTAAACAAAAATCTTTGGATTTACACTGGCTATACACTAGAAGAGATACAAAACTCACAAAACAAAGATATGATTGAGCTGTTACATTATGGAGATGTTTTAGTTGATGGAAGATTTGAAATCAAAAAAAGAGATTTGACTCTTCCATTTCGCGGAAGCTCAAATCAACGTATTATACGCCTAAAATAAGTATAATTCCCTTGCTTTTTTTGAATTATTAGTCATCACTAACCCAGTATTTATGAGCGGAAAGTATCTGCTCATAAGTACTGGAAATATACAATAAAAAAATTTATAAAACAGGTTAAAAAAAAGAGACATGCTCAATTCTTACACTTTTTCCGCAATGCTTTTGGAACATATATACAAAAAGGTTCGCTTTCCATGTAATCCCCCGTCATCGCAAATGCCCTAGAACGAGATCCCCCACAAACATATCGAAACTCACAAACACCGCATTTTCCTTTATAATTGTCTGGATTACGAAGACTTTGAAAAACAGGAGAGTTTCGATAAATTTCAGCTATCGGTGTTGATTTAATATTCCCGGTTTTAATTGGCAATAGCCCACTTGGGTATACATCTCCAATATGAGAAATAAATACAACTCCATTTCCATCATTTACTCCTTTTGGAGCGCGTCCAAATTCATTAACTCCGTCCGTCATCCCTTCCATCAATACATCTCTATATTGAATAATTTGATCTATCTTTTTAATTCCCTTCATTTTTTCTTGAAGAACAACGCGTCTATAGTGCTGAGCAGCTGTGGTTTTTATATCAAAAGAAACAGTTTTACTAAGCTGATATAGCCAGCGGAACACTCTTTCATGTTGAATTGGTGAAATCATATCTTTCTCTTTACCACGTCCTGTTGGGACTAAGAAAAATACACTCCACAACACACAATCTAATGCTTCTACTAAATTTGCCATATCTTTAAGTACACTCAAATTATAATTAGAAACAACTGTATTAATTTGAATAGGGATTTTTAATTCATTTAAATGATGAATTGCATCCATTGTTAATTTAAATGACCCCTCTGTTCCTCTAAAATGATCGTGTACTTCAGCTGTTGGTCCATCTATACTAAATGCCCATCTAGCAATCCCAACATCTTTTGCTTTTTTAATCGCT
This sequence comes from Bacillus sp. HMSC036E02, assembly GCF_001836235.1. Lineage (NCBI taxonomy): Bacteria > Bacillati > Bacillota > Bacilli > Caryophanales > Bacillaceae > Bacillus > Bacillus sp. HMSC036E02. Next base: position 13,721 of record NZ_KV827807.1, read on the forward strand.
TCTTTAGTAACCTTTGGAGTAGCACTGGGGGTCATGGAAACCCGAATACCTTTCTTCACCGCGTATTCAGCAATATCATATATATCCGAACGCATTAATGGATCCCCACCAGTAAAAACCAGCATCGGATTATCCATTTCATATATATCATCAATTAGTTTTTTTCCTTCTTCTAATGTTAACTCAAAAGGATCGCGATAATGCTGAGCTTCAGCACGACAATGTAGACATTTTAATTCACATGCTCTTGTTAACTCCCATATTACAATAAATGGGTTTTTATTATAATCACGATTTGTCAAAACGAAAGCCTCCCATCAACTTACATACTATATTGTAAAATTATATGTTCATTTATGTTGTGAGATTTATCACGCATAAGTTTTTAGCAATTAAAAATCCCTCACCAAATAGATCAAATTAAGATAAAAAAGCACTCACCTATAAGTAGGAGAGCGCTTTTTATTTTAAAAATATCTTAAAAATTTATATTTTATATTTTTTTTATATAAATTTTATTTATTTATTATTTCTATTAGATTTCATCAAGTCATCTAGTAATAAATCTAATTCTCTACTATAACAAATTACCTTTTCATGAGTGAATCCATACTGCTTAACAAGCGATATTAATTCCTCTTTTTTTTCAATTACTTGATTTAACTTCTTATAATTAGACATAGCTTTGTACACTCCCATCTTACCTTCATACAGGTCATCTAGGCAGCATTTTTGTTAGATGTTCTATTTAAAACAATGCTGTTTATAATATATATTTCCCCTTAACACCCATATACAATATATTTACAAATATCAAATACAAAATCTATGAACTTAAAAAGTTATACCTACTTAACTTATTACACACCTTTATATGCTTGTTTATAGACTTCTTTTAATTCTGAAATCAATGGGAGTTTCGGATTTGCTGGTGTACATTGATCTTCAAATGCTCTTTCCGATAAGACATCCACAACATTTTCAAATGCTTCTTGTTTTACTCCTTGTCCTGCAATACTCATATTAATATTCAATTCTTTTCCAAGGCTGATAATTGCTTGTACCAGAGATTCTACCCCTTCTTCTACTGTACTTGCTGGCAACCCCAATGTTCTTGCAATATATGCATAACGTTCATCTGCCACAAAATGCTCATATTTTGGGAACAATGCATGTTTTCTCGGCTTAATAGCATTATAGCGAATTACATGCGGCATTAAGATTGCGTTAGCGCGTCCATGTGGAATGTGAAATTCTGGTCCAAGCTTATGCGCCAAACTATGATTAATACCAAGAAATGCATTTGCAAAAGCCATACCTGCAATTGCAGAAGCATTATGCATTTTCTCACGTGCTTCTTCATCATTTCCATTTTTATATGCTCTTGGTAAATATTTAAATACTAGATCAATGGCTTTTAAGGCCAATCCATCTGTATAGTCATTTGCCATAATAGACACGTATGCTTCAATTGCATGTGTTAACACATCCATTCCAGTGTCTGCTGTTACATGAGGTGGCACTGTCATTACAAACTGTGGATCAATAATTGCTACATCTGGTGTTAATTCATAATCAGCAAGTGGATATTTTATATTATTTTTTTTATCTGTAATAACCGCGAATGGTGTCACTTCTGACCCTGTTCCTGATGTTGTTGGAATCGCAACAAATTGTGCTTTTTGCCCTAGTGTTGGAAATTTACATGTACGTTTTCTAATATCTAAAAACTTTTGTTTGATTCCAAAGAATTTTGTTTCTGGATATTCATAAAATAGCCACATTCCTTTTGCTGCATCCATTGCTGAACCGCCGCCCAATGCAATAATTACATCAGGTTTGAAGCTTCTCATCATCTCAGCACCCTTGAATACTGTTTCATCTGATGGATCTGGTTCTACCTCTGAGAAAACACCTACTTTTACATCATTTAAATGCTGTTGTAAGTAATGTGTAACTGTGTCCACATATCCCAGTTCTACCATTCCTGGATCCGTTACAATGAATGCTCGTGAAATGTTTGGCATCTTAGCTAAATATTGTGTCGCATGTTTTTCAAAAAAAACCTTAGGTGGTAATTTGAACCATTGCATATTATTTTTTCTATTCGCCAAACGCTTTACATTTATTAAATGTGTAGCTGTTACGTTTTGAGAAACAGAATTTTTACCGTATGATCCACAACCTAATGTTAAAGATGGAATAAATGCGTTATATATATCACCAATCCCACCTTGTGCTGATGGTGAATTTACAATAAGGCGACAAGCTTTCATTCTTAAACCAAATTGTTTTTGTACTTCTTTATTTGTAGAATGAATAACCGCTGAATGCCCTAAGCCACCTAAATTTAACATTTCTTCACAGTATTTAAATCCTTCTTCTTGTGAATTTGCTTTGATACAAGCTAATACTGGGCTCAATTTTTCACGTGATAGCGGATATTCTGCACCCACTCCCTTAATTTCAGCTACAAGTATTTTTGTATCTTCTGGTACCTTAATGCCTACTAATGATGCAATATAATGTGCTGATTTCCCAACGATATCACTATTTACTGCACATGTATTTTCA
>NZ_KV827807.1:16394-39514 GCF_001836235.1 Bacillus sp. HMSC036E02
ATCACTATTTACTGCACATGTATTTTCATTAATAACAAGCTTCTCTAATTTTATTCTCTCTTCTTCGGTAACAAAATAACAATTGTTGTCTTGCATTTCTTTTTTTACACTATTATAGATTTCTTTATCTACAATGATTGCTTGTTCAGAAGCACAAATCATACCATTATCAAATGTTTTTGATAAAATTAAATCATTTACAGCTCGTTTTACATGTGCTGATTTCTCTAAATAACAAGGTACATTCCCAGGTCCTACTCCTAAGGCCGGTTTCCCTGTAGAATATGCTGATTTCACCATTCCAGCACCCCCGGTTGCAAGAACAAGTGCAACCCCCTCATGGTTCATTAATCTTTTTGTTGCCTCAACAGAAGGTTTTTCGATCCATTGAATGCAATTCTCTGGTGCCCCTGCCTTAATTGCAGCATCTCTTAAAATTTTAGCCGCTGCAACAGAGCAACGCTGAGCAGATGGATGAAAAGCGAAAATAATTGGATTTCTTGTTTTCATTGCAATAATTGCTTTAAACATAGTAGTTGAAGTGGGATTTGTTACTGGTGTCACACCAGCAACTACACCTACTGGTTCGGCAATTTCAATGACTTCTTCATGTGGATCTTCATGAATAATTCCTACAGTCTTATCTTTTTTTATGCTATGCCAAATATATTCAGTTGCAAATATATTTTTTGTACATTTATCCTCATACACACCTCTACCAGTTTCCTCTACCGCCATTTTTGCTAATGGCATATGTTGGTCTAATCCAGATAGTGCCATTTCATGAACAATATGATCTACTTGCTCTTGCGTATAAGATTCTAGTGCTTTTAGTGCTTCTTTTCCATTTTCAACTAAAGTATTAACAACTTCTTGTACATCATTTTCATCTTTAATTACTACGTTGACCATTGCTTGTACTTCTTTTTCATCTGTCTTGTTTGTCATATTAAAGCCTCCAGATCACTATAAAAATAGATTTAAAATGTTGGAACTTATTGTTTTCATCTTGCCTATTAAGTAAAAGCTCAAATCATGTGAAGTATTTCACAAATAATAATATGAAATTTTCAACTACTCCTACTATACATGAAATGACTATTTTTTATTGTGTACTTTTTGTGAAGTATTTCACAAATATTTATAATAATTCTAATCAATAATTACTTATTTACACCATCAATATATACAATTACATTCTCAGTTGTATTATTTCTCAATTCAATGTACACCTCAGCATTAAAATACAATATTTGTTGATGCCTTAATATCTCAATTTCATTATCAATTATAACCATTGTTTCACCGAAAACTGCATACATACATATATCCTTGTTCAAATATTTTGGTATGACAACATTACCTGACGGATTAATGAAAAAAAATGATGGAAATGTATTTTCAGTTTTATTAATAATTGTTTTGAATACATCATCATTTAATCCCATAGGTGTTACATTTTTTAGTTGCATAAATATCACTCCTATTCATGTATAAAAAATTTAATAAAGTATAATAAATTTATACTCTATTTTTACAAACTTATAGCTAGGATCTTGACTTTGCCTATAAGTTTATAACTATTAATTTCCTAAAGCAACAGTAATTCATCTCCGTGTAAAGAACTATTAATTTGTTATAGTACGTAAATTTCTTTGTTGTGGTAACTATACCTAAAATGATATTTAACACTTATATGTAATTTAGTTATTATTATTTAATGTGTATAGTAGTTAAAAATTTTTATTAATAAATTTTAAAAACATTAGTATATATAATATAAATAGTTTTTTATTTAAAAATATATTGTTTGTCCCCATCCTATCTGAAATATTCCCCCTTTTCTTAAAATCTTATATAAATATATATCTTATATATATTAAAAATATAAAGATAAAACTTATATAGGTTCATAAAATATAGAATAAAGCTTGCTATGACAATGTTTTTAACATGCCCTACTGTAAAAAATCATAAATGGTATGTAATGGGAGTGTAAAAATAGACTTTGTTATACCATCCTTTCTACATAAAATCATAAAATAATACCACTATTCCTACATAAAAAATGAAGAAAAATAATTCACTGATAAGTATATTTATTCACCCGTAAATAAGAAGATATTCTCGATAGTTTTCCCCAATTTGTAGTTATTTGTACACAATCTATACACAATGATCATAATTTAATCCACTTAATTCAGTTATTCATATTTAATCACATAAAAATTGATGAATTTTAGTAGATTTACTTATAGAACCCTTATATAGCAACAATGGTATGATATTTTTATTCACAAATGATACTTTTTATAAACATATCCACTAAAAATTTAATTTTTCTTATGATTTTATGTAGAGTAAAATCTCTATTTATATAGGTATTGAATACCTTTTCAAGTTACTATTGTGGAAATTAAGAATGATGAATAACTTTTATTGTATAAAAGTGCATAAAAAAAGACTCTATTTTCAATAGAATCTTTTAGAAAAGTATATAAATGTATCTAATAGAAAGACTTTGAATGATAGAGCCAACACGAATAGCCCTCTACTTTGATTTTTTTTCAAATATAGAGAGCTGAAAATGATTACATTTCTTCCATTACTTTTAATACCTGTTCAGTTGATGTTACTTGAATTCCAGTACGTATCAGCTGTTCCAAGGCACGTATAAAGGTAATTAAATTTATGCTACCAGGTACTTCAATTACCCTTAGCTTTTCTTTTGGTAATTTATCTATCTTTTCAATGAACAATTCACGTACATCGCTAGGAATAAAGCGTTCCTTATGTCCTTTTATTTTTAGAAGTTCACGCATTTCTATTTCTAAAGCCATATAAGCATTTAGATTTGCACCTTGTTCATAAGCGTATTTTCTAAATAATGTTTCTTCTTGATATCTTAGATAATTACGATGGTAAGATTCCTCTGTAACAGGTACGGCAAATTTGTTCTTTAATAACTCAAATGTTTTACGGAACAGCTTCTTGATGCTTCGGCGAGAGTATATAGAGAAATGCAATCCGAAATCAAATATAGCTTGTTCTTTTTGTTTTGCTGGTACGTGTTGTGTAATAAGAGGATAAATCCCTTCTTTAGCTGCGGTATCAAGAATATGATACTGTGATGTTTGATTCAGTAATTTTTTCAGTGTATATACTAACTTACTTGGATATTTTTCAGTGCGATCAATCATGTCACGCAAACTATGTATTACACTACGGATTTGTCGATGACAGGTATTTTTAAGTACATGAATAAATTTATTCATGTCTCGTGTAAATTCCCCAATATGCATTTCTTGTAGTGTGGATTCAATAAATCGGGCTTTACGGGCATATGTAACCTTTGGAGTAAAAGGATCACGATACTGTAGTTCGCCTGATTCTTTTCCACATAAGAAGTCTGGATGAATAGATAAAAATAAAGTCGTGTATTTTTTCTTGTTTTGAACCCCTTTTTGTAGTTTACAGATTTTGAATAGTGGAGTTCCTGTACAAGGCAATACAGTCGTTAGTTCTTTCATAACTGCACGAATTTGATGTGGATACTTCTTATGTAGAAAGCGGTACATCCCACCAAAGTGAGTCTTATTACCTCTTTCATCCTGTTTGTCTAAAGAACGTTTTAATGTAGTTTCTCTATGCTGTTGCATAGCAATATCTAAGAATAGCTTCTTAGATGCTATTGAAAGTTCAAAGAAAGCCTTTGTAAAGACTACAGGACTAATGTAAACATAAGGATTTGCTTTTTCTGTTTCTTCATTCATAAAATGAGTTATTTTAATTGTGTATCGACTATCTAATTCATTTTCAATCGTAATAATGTTATGTAGGCTTAATTTTCTTAATGCAATATAGAATTGAGAATGCTGTATACATGCCAATTCTTCTTTGTATTGTTTATAGTCTTCCCAAAGCATATGTACTGTTACGTTTGGAATAATACCATTCGTATAGCATTTTTTATGTAGATAAAGGAATACTTCAAGATCTGCATTTGTAATACCGTACAATTTATGTTTTCTTCCCATTGTCTTTGAAATAGTATGACGTGAAAAAGATGGCTTTGCCTGTGCAACAAATCCATCGATATCCGCAATACGTTCTTCATACGACATTTGATTAATAATATCTTCAAGGTATGTATCTTTATAGCTATAGTATTTTCCTTCCAATGCATCAACAAGTGCTTGCCAAGATTTTAATGTAACGATAACCGCATTAGTAGATTGTCCATTCAGACTACGTTGATTACGAATAACAAATGATTTGCTCATCTTTTTCACCTCCTATACAAATTAAAATATACATATCCGTACAATATAAAATATACCGATTTTAATTATAGCAAATCAAAATTCGATGAAAGGGGTCCCTTTAAGAGCAAACATGAAAAAATGAAATGTACGTTAATCCCTTTCATATCAAGGGGTTTCGGGTTTTGTTCTATTTTTTTTATGGACATGATATCACTATGGATTTTCATGTTCCGAATAAACAAGAAAATGAGTTATAAACTGCTAATAAACGTTGTTCTAATGGGATTGGAAGCTTATTTTCATAAAAACATAAGGGACATGATAGGGCTGTGAATTTTCATATTTCTATTTATTACAATTCACATGAAAATCGTTAATAAACATTGATGTTAAAGGGATTTATATGAAATTTGTTATCTATAAAAGGGACGCGATACCGCTAGGATTGATTCATCTTTTCAGATAGAAAGGGACATGATACCGCTATAAATTTTCATGTTCTATAATTCCCTGAAATTTGAGGAGATGTTGTATAAATGCATGGTATATAAGGGATTTAAGAAGATTTATTAAACACGAAAGGGACATGATACCGCTATAAATTTTCTTGTTTCATACCTTGAATATAGAAGAAACCCTTTTGTATCAAGGGTAGAAAAGATTATGAAAAAAAATATATAGTTTAATTTCATGAAACATGTAAGACTGGATTTTTTCATGTTTTAGTCAAAAGGGACATGATACCGCTATAAATTTTCACTTTGTATGTAAACTTTAATGAGTATTACCATATATACAAGGGCAATTTTAAAACATGAATAACCTAGCTTTTTCATGTTTAATCAAAAGGGACATGATATCGCAAAAAAATTTCATGTTTCAGCTAATTCCTTGAAAAATATTAGGTTTCTTATAACGTCTTGCCTTTTCCAAATGGATACAGTCTTGTATAATCAGTAAAAGAAGTGGTTATAAGCATACGTGCTAGATTATCACTAAGGGATGGTTGGCTAGAACTTACTGTATTCTTTTTTATTTTCATGAATAGGAACATCATAAGGCTATATAGATTTAAGTTTAAATCATTCTCAATTGTAAATTAAATAAGGAGAAGGATATATATGGATAATGTTCTACAATTGTTTAAAGATGCATTAGTAATATCAGCACCTATCTATAAACATAATGAACAATTGTGGTATAAATGGAATGCTTATTACTTAGAAGTTAAAGAAGATACTAGTAGGATCGTAACTTCGGACTATTTTTCCCCATCATTTTCAATGCTTGTACAGTGGCTTGAACAGCAACAAAAAAAGGGAATCTCCTCTTTGGAAATATTCACCAACATAGAAGCTTACCAAATTGAAATTGATGTGGCGATAGGATTATTTGTGGAGCAAGAGTTTTCAAGAGCAAACAATGAAACCGTGCAGGAACCAAAGGAATCTAATACAAGTTTAGAGCACGAGAATTACTATGAAGTGAATAATTCTGCGGTTTATTATAAATTAAGAGATGGCATAGCAAAGAATCAATTTGAAGAAGATGAAAATACAAAGTTGAAATCTTATCCAATTGAAACGAAAGATAGTAGTGGAGTTGCACAACTTTCTTCACATAAAGATGAAGATTTAAGATTAATAAATATTGAAGAAGCTGCTCGTTGGAATACATTGGTTGATGGTGTAATGAGTAATATGGATGATTTAACTGCTGACTGTTTAGATGCAATTACTATTCAGTGGTTAAAAGAGGCAAAGTCTCCTGATGAATTCATAGATTTTTCATATAATCAGGTATTAGAAATGTGTAGCATACCTAAAGCAAAGGCTAATAACACAGAATATTATCGAGCAGAAGATAAAATAAAGGTTGCCAAACGTATTGCTGCCTTAGCAAGTATTTTTATCTATTTAAATGATGATAATGAGGTAGTTGTATTAAATGATCGAGCTGAAGCAGGTAAACATTATGAAGTAAAGCGAGAAGTTATTAAGAGGCTTTTTGTATTAGATTCTGTGGTACTCTGGAGAGATACTAACACTAACGAATATATGGGGATAGAATCTTGCAGGATTAAGCCAGGGAGCTTCTTATCAAGTTATTTATATGGTTCTAGTAGTACAACGGCACTATTATCAAAAAAAGCGTTAGAATATAATAGTTATAGACATAAATATCATAAGAGATTGATTCGTTATTTAACTTGGCAATGGAGAATTCGTCAAATGTTTTCTAGTTTAAAAAGGCCTTACTCTATAGGAGGAGATAAGGGATTACTGGCTGTCATGGGTATAAATCAAAATCAAAAGCCAAATCGTATCCGTGAACAGTTAGAAAATGTTCTTATTGATTTAGAGAAGGAAAAGGTAATATCACATTGGGAGTACAGTGAAGATTTAAAAGATGAAATGTTAACAAAGAAGAATTGGTTTAAGAACTATTATGCTCAGTTAGGTATAATAATTTTACCGCCGAAAGAATTAATGAATTCAATAGAAAAAATAGCGAAGAAAAAAACAGTAGAGATCATACAAGAAGAGTCTCCAGTGAAAATAGAAAATAACACTTTAGATGTTGATGATTATGAAAATTCAATTAGAGAAAAAATATCATTCTTCCATGTGAATAAAAATATTACAATGCGAGAACTTTCAAAAGAAATAGGTATATCACAACCTACCCTTTCTAGGTTTTATAATAAGAAAACAAAACGCCTTTCAGGCACGGCTAAAGATAAATTAAATCAGTGGTATAAAAGACAAATTATTATCGATAAGATGTAGAAAAAGCTTAACTCCATGATAAAAAAGAGTCCCTAAAATAGGGACTCTTTTTTATCATGGAGTAATAACGCTAGCTACCAAATAAATTGGCCGTATCCAGATCTTCATATTCATCTTTTAGTACTGCTTTTTCAGTTGTTGATTCATTTTCTATATGTGTATCTTTAGAAGTAGAATTCTTTTCATTAGATGAGATTATTCTATTTGAATCAGCTACCTCTTCTTCAATTGCTTGGCTTTCTTTTTGAATAGTAAGGTTTGAATTATTTAAAAGTATACGCTTAACATCATTTAAAAAGTCTTTATCTTGAAGTAAAATTTCTTTTTGCATTTGTTGCTGTATCTTATAATCAGCCACGTCTTGTAAACCGTGTTTATCAATAAAATAGCAAACAAGTTTATACAAAGAATCGGCTATATTGCTTTGTGACTCGAACCATTTAAAGAATTCTTCATTCTCAATCTTCTTGAGGTTCCAGAAGAAGGATTCTCTTTTTTTGTCGGACATACTATTTCACCTTTTTTCGAGAAAGAATTTTCTTGATAATTTGCATCCCCTTAGCATTCATATCTACAGCGTATTTCTCTGGAATCCACAATAAGTACATTCCAACTCGCTCACAATACTCTAATAATTGATTATATAATTCATCTTTAAAAGTAATACTTCCCCCACCATACACACATAAAACTTCAGCTTCACTGGCTGTATTGTTTACATATTTTTCATCTGTATCTTCTAGGATTAGTTCAGCTTGTTCCACTTTTGTAATATTAAAGTGGGTTGTTGCCTCTTCATGGTATTTATGATCTATATCTTGAAGAATTTGAGAGAATTGTTGGCGTTTAATGTTTGTGCCACGTTCTTGATTTAATAATTTTACAGCTTCTTCTGTAGCATGACCGACACCACGTCTTTCACCGCTACAAGCATCAATTACGGGGTTCACGCCAACTGTATAGATATACTCAGTTGTTCCATCCCCAATATCAGAATGTAGAATCTTTTTGTTTTTAAAGAAAGAGCCGTCAATTTTTTTGATTTCAAGTTTTTTTGCATATAGTTTAGTGAAATCAGTAAACATCTCCTCTTCCCCTTCAAGAATTGCAAATAACGGAGGAACACCCTCTTGTGTAATGTTTGCACTATTAAATGTTAAGCTAACCGTTACCTGCTCTTCTCCTACATAAACCACTACAACATGATTTGAATTAGTAAAACGCTGTTCTAAATGTTTAGCGTTTACGGGTGTCCATTGGCTTGCTGGGATAGCTGAAATAAGGTCGACAGTCACATTGATTGATTGTGGTAGTTCTTCTGTGCGTTCCCATTCAAGTTGAACTGATTTGTTTGCAATTAATCCTAGCATATTAATTAGAGGCAAATCATCATTGTATTTTTGACCGACTTTAATGTTCATGTTTTTAGGATTTTTCCCTGTTAACATCGCTCGATTACCAATGAAATACATTCCGGATCTTCGAATTGATTTACTAGCAATATTCACGAACATATTATCTACTAAATTAACTACGTTTTTTTGGATGTTTGTCTCTGTAACATTAGGCATTGAGTAAACACTTTGATATACATTTTTCATTTTTATGTATTCACCATTGATGTAACCTTTAAATGAATCGTTCCCAATATCACCTTCTATGTCTATATGAAGAGTTTTGCCTTTTAAACTTGCCATTATACATCACCTCTATGAAATTTATTTCTAATTTATATCTAATAAATATATTATAACCTATAAAACCTTTAACAACAAGGGTTTTATAAGGTTTATGAATAAAAAATATACTTAAAATATAAAATAGATATAAAATAAATATAAAATAGATAATAAATCGAGATGTGTTGGGTTGTTTCGGGAGATTTCTGATCTTTTGTATTTTTTAGATATGTATTAGATATCTTTTGGATATCTATAAAATATAAAAGGCGTTATTGGTGGGAGGAATACGTTTGTCGAAGATGCCTTTTAAAATATCATGTTGTTTCTATGGTTTACGGATAGACTATTGATGATATATTTTGGGAATCCAAGGGATATCTAGTGGAATGAGGTATACATTTTAATCAGGAGGAAGAAAATTAGAAAGCAAATAAGATTAATTACGAATATGACTTATACATACTTGAATAGTTAAAATGGTTAGCCGAATAAACGTTATAAAGGTGTTATTTCAGTGTTTGATATTATGTGAACGCTAGGCGTTATTAATGCGTTAAACCCCTCTATATCAATGATTTCAATGCTTTTTATAAACCAATAGCTGATAAAAGAAATAAGATTGGAAGATTAGATGTTTTTTGGTGTAGTAACGCATTGAAAGACGGTTTTAAACTGAGATCTTTACTATATAAGTTTGTTTTTGGCTATTTTGATGATAACTATAACTAAAAGACTAAAAAAGTAGTATGCAAATTAACCCTCTACATATCAAGTTACAATATGTATTTTGTTGTATATGTTCTATTTGTATCTGCAGCACTCCTTTAAAAGAATAGAGAATCTATGAAATTTGATTTGAATATAAAAATTGAACAGGATTAATTACAGATTCATATATATTTGCTAAACAAACGTTATTATGGTGTTTATCTGGCGAACTTAGCAGATGAACACTAGGCGTTTTTAAAGCGTTAAACATTGTAATAGCAACATTTAAAGGTGGTTTTAAAGAGAAAATGGTTTACGTAATGATAAAACCTATAAATTTATTTTTCGAGCTCAATAATAAAAAAGTAGTTTATATAGGCTGTAAAGAATTTCAATTGAAGTATTTCTATATAAAAAATCACATAGATATTAAAGTAGTCTCTACATACATACTTAAATCATAGTGGCAATATAAAGCTATGTTGAAAAGGTGTTTTTTAGGAGGTTCATTGGTAACATACTTTGAAAAATAAAACTACTTTCTGAAGCAACTAATATAATATGATTTGGGATTGGATATATATCTAGGGTGTTAATCGGTTTACATACTTTTACTGTTTATAGTAGGAATGTAGTAAGTGATCCTCCGTGAACGCATAGCGTTCACAGAGGATCACAGGAATGCTGGCTTAAAGTTTAAAAGTAAGATATTTAAATAGATAATGAATAACCTTCAGTGCTCTTGTTTTATTTTTGAAATTAACTCTAAATTTTTGTGGTAAGACATCAAATTTTTTAACCAAAATTATATATTTAAGTTTCTTAAGTTACATTAAATACAATAGTTTTATTATATGAACGTTTTAGAAGTGTTATTTAGGCGTTGTTATTTTGTAATGGGGCCTACTTGAATCAATTTTTAGTTGCATATTTACATATTAATTAATTCGATGTTTTTGATGGATAGAGCAGAAGCTTCGGTAAAGAGATAATATGAGTGTAATTTAAAAGAATCTTCTTTTTTATATAAGGAGATTCAAGATAGAAATCTTAGTCCGGAGAGAAGTACGATGGATATAAGCATATGTTTTTTGAAATGAATTACTCTAGTCCAAACAAAATAAAATTCTACAAAAGAAACAAACGAACGGAAATATGGTTATAATAGATGATCAAACAAAAATATCTATAATCTATAGTGGAACGCTGTTTGTAAAGCCTATAAATTAGTACGACTGTTAGATGATACATAAAAGAATTAATGAAAATTGGTACTTCTGTTGAGAATGATGTGGGATTAGGAATTAAAGAAGTCTTTTTATTTATAAAAAAGCTAAATTTGTTCCAACAGTAGAAACTAGCTAATAAAAACAAAACGTATTCTTTTCAGAAGAACGAATGATACTTTGAACTGGCATATGTAGTCTAAAGAAGGCAATAATTTTTTGATGTATCTTAGATGTAATTTCAATAACGTTGGAGTCGAAGGCAAAATGTAATGAGGAGAAAGTTATAGTTATATCTAATCGCATGCTTTAGGCATTTATTTTAGAGGTTTTACGAATGAATTTTTCATTATTATGGCATATTCTATAATAGATATATTAATCAAGGATTAACTAAAAAAATAAATCAATTCATTTCTAGCTTTACAATATAATTATAAAAAAATAGAAAAATTTTATAATGGGATTTATGAGTGTAACGAAAGTTACTATCACACATTGAGGGTTTCATGAACGTTATAAAAACGGTCATGAAACCCTCAGAAAATATTTTTAACACTACTAACAATTTTTTGTATAGGATGTATTTAATATGAGAATACTATTTATGTGAAACTGTGACCTCTTAACAATATTGCGATCTATTTAATATATGAGATTACTGTTTTATCCTGTTTTTCATAATTTCGTCAAGCATGGGACGATAGTTTACAATTGCAATGAGTTTTCTGCAACCAACATCCTATCTTAAGAATTCATAAAAAGCAATATCTACAATTATATGATAACAAGCCAAGCATTTTGGCTTACGTCAATTGGCATACACCTACCACGTTCACATTTTTGAGGAAATAGTTCTTTGTCAGAGATTGATAAAATTTATGCAATAATTTTGAGAGTGCTACTTTTAAGCAACTATGCTTTTAAATGATGTTACCAAATCGAAGATGTTATAAATTTAAATTATTAATCCTAACTATAATCTATAAAGGTTAAGTGAATATTTTAAGGTATCGGGATTCTTGGAGAATCTAAACGTTATCAAAGTGTTATTTTAGTGTTTATTTTCACGTGAACGCTATCCGTTATTTTACCGACTAATCCCTTAACTACAACGTTAGGAGTTATTTAAAGAGTGTTACACCTAACAGATGTATGAATAAATAAAATAAGGATTCATATGATGTTTTGTTCCATTTGAATGATAAAAATAAAATATATCTATACATAAATTAGTATTCTATATATTATTTAATTCTTATAATATATTTTATAATTAATACTAAATATTATAAAAACAATTTCAACTAAATGAAGTAAAAATATATCGTATTAAATTCTTTAAACAGGGATCAACTTGCAAGAAGCAAAGCATAATCTTCCAAGGGCGTATTTCAAGAAATCCACTAATTTTAGCTGTGTTATAGATGTTCATGAGAGTTTCATTCTTATAACACACATTATGATAAAGGTATTAACACAAGTTTAAATCATAAGAAGGAAGTATTTTATTTATAAAGTATATGAATTACGAGAATAGCCACCTAACAAATAAGAAATGGAGTGTCTTTTTATTTAATAATCTTGCATCTCCAAACATCCTTACAGGCTGTTTGAGGCGCAAGATGTTTAATACTGTAGGAATAAAAAAATGAACGCTTACGAAACGTTAATTTAACGATTCGTAAAACGTGAACGCATAGCGTTCACAAGGAATTCGGCACATTAATATTATACGTTTAGATATATTTATATCTAAACGTATAATATGGCTTTAGGATAGATATGTCTTATTTAACAGTGTTGATAACGCGTATAAATTAGTAATAATGAACGCTGCGATGGTATGGTGCTTTTTTATCATTACAAATCTTAAGATGTATCCTAAGTTAATGTTAAGCTTAATATAACAAATACAATCTGATAAATTTATTAAAGTAGGCTGGAGATATATGAAGTATCTTTGGAATCCATAAGGCAGGACAAAGGGATAAGTAGTTGTGATTATGCTAAAATCTTTTTAACTTAAGTGTTATTGAGTGTTTTTTATGTGAACACTACCCGTTTTTTTTGCGTTTATCTCTTTAATATCAATATCCTGAGTTGTTTAAAGGATACAATATATGCTAAAGCAATATATAAAATCTGATAGGGTGTATCAATTAATAGTCCATAATAAAGCTGGATGTTTCTATGTTGTACTAATTAATGAACGTTATAATAACGACCTTGACTATGCGATATATGTCATAAAGTAGTTGCTAAATTAAAAATAGTTGATGTTAGTAGACTATGTTCGAAGTATGATTACGGAAATATAGACATTAATTGGCGTGTTCTTCCTGTGGTACATATCTTATTAGCAAAGTTTTAAATTATAAGAGCGATAAGAATCGTCTAAAAGGCCTAGGAGCTATGTGATAGCGGCCTAACAAATTAAAGAATGGAAAATTTTCTTTGTTTAGTGTTTTGAACTTGAAACGATCTGTAAGGATATTAGATGGCAAGTATTTTAATACAATAAAAAAACGCTATGAGCGCTTACAAAACGTTAATTTAACGTTTTGTAAATAATGAACGCTATGCGTTCATTAGAGATTCAGTGCATAAATATAGTAGTTTTCCTTTAAGGACGACATAATGTAACTTTAGAAGTAAAAGATATGGCCTTTAATAATAGCGTTTATAACGCATAGGATTTAATAATAATGAATGCTGTGATTGATGAAATTTATATGAAAAAATTTAGTCTGGCAAAATGAATTAAAGAAGACTAGAAAAAACATGGAGTTTCCTATACAGGTTTATTATGTGGTTAAGAAATTAGAGGATTTGTCAATTTTACCTAAAAATTGACAAAGTAAACACTTAACTAATTTTAGGAAATAGGATTAACATGTTTTTATTAGCGATATAAAGAGTTTTTTGAATCCATAAGAAAGGTCCAATAAGATATGTTAAGAAAAATATATTGGACAACTGAGTACCTAGTATCCTTGAGGTAATGGATACCTAAGTACAGAAGCCAAACGGTTTCTAATTCAGTAGGCTATCCCGATAGTTCTTATGTTTAGCTTCATTTCTAAGATTGAGCGCTGTGTTACGATCTCTATCATGACGTGTGCCACAATAAGGATAATCCTACTCACGAATGTTTAGATTTTTAGCATCTATGTTTTTATAGTTGCAATTGGAACATAATTGACTAGAAGCAAATGTTTTAGATATTACAACTAATTGTTCACTACACCACTTTACTTTATATTTCAACATTGTTTGAAATTGTGACCAAGACATGTCACTAATCGCTTTTACAAGCTTTCTATTTTTGAGCATACCACTGAATTATAAGTATTCTTTACCAATGACATGATGCTTTTTGATGATTTTAGTAGAAAGTTTATGTAATTAATCAACCCTTATAATAGCATCATGTATCACAGGCTATTTATTCTAGTTAGGATTAGTAACACAAGTTGTAAAAAACTACACTCTTCGAAATTTAACAAGAAAAAACGTATCATAGAATTTTTTTTTACAAAACTACATATTCGTGTTGTAAGGATGAGCAAAAAAAAAACGGTAGCTACCGCTTTTTTTGCTCAATTAGATATATTTGATAAAAAACGTATATCTGATTTAATTTAAATTAAATAAACGTTGAATGAACGTTTTTTTGGTGTTATCTTGCTGTTCTTGCTGTTCTTGGCGATCTTCATTTAATAGTTCAATTGCTTTATCCAGTTTTTCTTGTAATAACTGAATCTGTAGATCTTTGTCTTCTTTTTCTGAGCGTTCCTGTAATAACAATTTAATGATATCTTGGTTTTGTTGTACAATTTTATCTTGTTGCTCAAGCATGTGAGAAAATTTTTCTTGAATCATCAAAATATCAGTTTCTGAACGTTTTCTGAGCGTTACTTGAACTTCATTTTCCTCATGAACGCTATCCGTTTTCTGAGCGTTCTCTTCAGTATTTTCCATGCTTTCCATACTTCTTGTTGCAGCTTCTTCTAGTTTCCAGTTTTGATTTAAGTATTCTTTCATTTGCTTTAAGATATCTATATCATTCTCATAGTAAATTCGTTGATTACGCTCATTTCTTTCAAATATATATTCCATTTTTTCTAGTTCAATTGACCATCTGCGAAGTGTATTGGTGTTTATATCTAGTTGTTTTGCTACTTCTTGTGCAAAATATCCATATTCCAAACTTCACACCTCCATTATTTGTATGTTAGATATTGATTCGTTCTTGAAAAGATCTTTCCTTTAAGAGTAGAAATTTTTATAGGCAGCCATCTAATCATTTGTACTCATATCAGTTTGTTTGTATACATACTTATATATTAAGTCAGTCTATACATCTAGCGTTAATATTTTTTCAATAATGAACGCTATTCGTTCTAATAGCGTTCATTGTTGGAAGTGAACAAGTATTTATACAACATTAATGTACATAGGAAACTATTTTAAAACTAACTATTAATATTAGAAGTTTGTTGCTGATATAAGAATTTTACTAGATATTTGCAATAGAATCAAAGCTTTCATTAATAGAATTAGCAATTAAGTACGGTTTTTATAGTACATATGCCTAAAAAGCTTTATTTATATGTGAACGCTATGCGTTAAAGTAGCGTTTTATTGTTGTATGAAAGCATGTATAGGTATTGTTTGAATTTTTAAAAGATGCTGATATTATTTGTTGGGTTTTGAATCTCGAACAGGGTTATTTTTATAAGTAAAAAGTAATGAGGATATTGGGAGATGAAATATATTAATTAAATATTAAATAATCATAGCTAAAAAAACTTAATTTGAGGTTTCATTTGTATTAGTATGGACCAGATTTCTGAATAATATACATTATAAATTTGATATGAAATGTAGATGTGTATAGGAAGATGAAAAGGGGGGCAATAAATCTAGACGTTTATTAATTTTACTAGTAATTAGGGTGAAGGATTTCAAGAGTCGTTAAAAGTAATAGAACAGATGCTAGAACAAAATGTAGATTGTACTATAGTTGAAGAGGGGGACGAAGACGCTTGTATAATGAAATCAGTTGTTAAGACAATTCGTGAAATAAGTTATTATACCTTTTAAAGAGTGAAATCAATGAGTACGAAGATTTTAAAGAACATAGGTAATTTAGAAAAAGTTAATTCAATATTATTGAACAATTTTGATGAATAACAAAAGACCAGTGTAGTTATATAACCAATAGAATCATATTTTAATTGATTGTTTAAAATATGAATTATGCCAAATTATATAAAAAGTTAGGGAATCTTTTAGAAAATATGCTAAGCCTCCCTAAAAAGTTACAAATAGATGCAAAGTACTATATTTAATAAATCTTGTTTTAGAAATTAAAATAAATAAAAACATTAGAATTAATATTTGGGCCATAATGGTTATTGTATCAAGGTATTGGAGATTTTTACTTAGTAAATTTCTAAGTAAATAGTTTAGTAAATAATAATTGAATATACTGTATTCATAAGGTTTAAATTTTATAGTTGAATTAAAAAGAAAAAACTATAGTACATAGAAAATATATATGATTTATGAGTTGTTTAATTGAAGACCAACAAGGTTATAAAGAATTATAGGAAGACATTACAAATAGCCTTGCTGTATATGTTTTTTTTCAGCAAGGCTATTTGTAATTGGATTTTTTTGATTTTAATCGTGTTCTTCTAGAAAATTATAGAAAACAAATGTATGACTATTAGTTGTATCTGAGAGTGAGCTTGTATTTTGTGCATTACGTTTTCTATGTTCTTGCTTCTGTTTAGATTTTTGATTAAACATTTTTATGAAATGTGCAGGATTACTGTTTTCAGCTTTATTAAACTGGAACCATTGCACACATTCTTCAAAATCCCATCTTGTGTAGCGATCAATATCCGGTGGCAATCTTAAAGCAATTGTATACGCATCATTTTCAGATAGGTATGTTAGCTCTTGACTCAAAATGTAGTAATACGCTCTTTTCTGATCTTCACTCAAATAATCATTTAATTCTTGTAATCTATTATTTTTTCCTTGTTTCTCATGATTGACAGCAGTTTTTGATTGCTCTTCAATGCCGATAAACTCTAAGGAAGGTGAAGTTTTAAAATTGTTTTTTTGCATAAATTCAAGATCTGTTACATCAGACTTTTTACTAATTTTGTTCTTTAAAAATCTAGTAAAAGTAGCACAAACATCAATTGCTACAGCCCATTTTATCTTGAAATATTCAACAATTTTTAAATAGTTATTATGTATTGCTAAGATGTAAACAGAGGGAGCGATCTTTCCATGCCGTCTTACCTTTATTTGTTGGCATACTCCTAAATCTTGCAGCCAATTAAAAATGTAATTAATAATAGGTTTTGAAATTCCAGATTTTTTGCTGATGTGTTCTTGTCTAACTTGACTATAGCCTTCTTGTACTAAATAAGATAAAACAGTCTCTAAAGCTTCGTATTTCCTTTTGGTAAGATAATCTTTTGTGGTAGCACCTTCACACTCTAGAACAATACTATCAATATAAGAAGTTATTTTCTTGATTTCTTGATTGATAGATCCAGGAGTTTTAGATAAGTGATGAATGTGGGGACTTAGTTCCGCTTTTGCTCGACTAAGCAAAAAGTTTCGCAACAACACTGAAAAAACCTCCTATTTTTCCCACCGCAAATAAAAAGGAAAAACAGCGGTTTTATATTCACAAAAAGAATTTAAATTTGATCACTTACCCATTATTTTAGAGCCGGAATATAAAGAGAAATCGGATAGTCTAGAACAAATTCAAATATTAGTTAAGTTGTTAAATCGTCCCGATGTGGATCATGTAGTCAACTCTTGTGATGCAGATAGAGAGGGTGAGCTTATCTATCGTGAATTATATGAATATGCAGGTGTGAACAAGCGAGAATCCCGTCTTTTTATCTCTTCTTATGAAGCCGCAGAATTAGAAGGAGCATTAAACCGATTAGAATCAGGAACAGACTATGATGGGCTTGCACAATCGGCTAAAGCAAGGCAATACCTGGATTATATTCTAGGGATTAATGTTACAAGAGGCTGTACATCCAAACTAGCAAGAAACCAATTCTTATTGGCTTCTGGTCGTGTTCAAATGTGTATCTTGAATGAAATCCGTGAAAGGGAAATCGCTATTCAAAATTATAAAGAACAAACCTATTACAATTTAAAGCTACTAACGGAAAACGGTTTATCACCAGTAATGAAAACAGAAGATAAACTGATAGATCCATCGCCACTACAAAAGCTTGGAGATAGCTTGAAAGAAACGAATGTAATTGTAACGGAATTTAAAGAAAGCAATAGAAAAAAGAAACCAAAATTATTATATAACTTAACGGATATCTACAAAGATGCTCACGCCAAACTGAAGATAAATGCGGAAACAGCAAAAAAGCATATTCAGAGTTTGTATGAAGAAGGCTTTATCACATATCCTCGTTCTTCATCCAGGCATTTACCCACTGAGCAAGTAGAACGAGTGAAAGAAGTAATGACAGCATTAGAAAAAAGCGCCTATGCATATCTTGTACAACAAGTATCTCCATCTTCTATTACGAAAAAACATTCTACTTTTAATGATGAATTAGTCAGTAGTCACTTTGCCATCATCCCAACAACAAAATTATATGTCGGGACCAACCGAGAACCATTAGAAAAACAGTTATATGACTTAATTGTAAAACGATTTATCGGAAATTTTATGAAACCAGCAATCTACTTGGTAAGAGAAGTACATTTTATAGATCAAGAGGGCAACACATACAGTACAAAAGAAAAGATCTTACAAGAGAAAGGGTTCCTAAGTGTGTTTCAAGAGGATATAGAAGAGGGATCAGTTGAAGCATTCCAGATACCTATTTTACAAGAAGGAGATTCTTTCAGAATCGTTCAGTATGACTTGATTGAGTCTCGAACGAAGAAACCAGCCTTTCATACGGAAAGTTCCATTTTAACCTTTATGGAGACGGCAGGGCGTAAATTAGATGATGAACATTTGAAAGAACTTATGAAAGGAAAACGGATTGGGACAGTCGCAACAGAAGAAACATTTATTCCGAAACTGTTAGATCGTAGCTATATTGATGTCACCAATAATCAAATTCGAACGACACCTATTGGTCGTGCTTTTATAGATGCTTTTCCGGTAGATGCAATTAAAAATCCAGCTTATACGGCTGAAATGGAAGGGATGATTTACATGATTGAAAAAAATGAAATGAATTATGAAGAATTTGTGGAAAAAACAAATACGTTTGTAAAAGATACGGTGGAACAATTAGGCGCAATGAATGATAAGGTGTCGGATAGCATTATTAATACTTGGAATCAAAAAATTGAAGTGTGTAAATGCCCTTGTAGAAAAGGAAAAATCCTTCATAAAGGTAGTTTCTATGGGTGCAGTAATTATCCGGAATGTGAAATCTCCTTACCGAAAAAAATTAAAGAAAAAGCGATTCCGGAAGCGCAAGCGAAAAAGCTGTTCGAGGATAAGAAAACAGATCTTTTAAATGGATTTAAGTCCAATGAGAAGGAGTTTGCAGCTTATTTAGTGTTACATGAAGGGAAAGTTAAATTTCAGTTCCCAACACAAGAGGAGCTGTCATTTGGTAAATGTCCAAAATGTAAAAAAGGGGATATGCTTCATCTTAAAACTTTTTATGGATGCACGGAGCATAAAAACGGATGTGATTTTATGTTACCAGCCAAAATGAAAGGGAAAGCAATTCCTGGTAATCAGATGAAAAAGCTACTTCAGTATAAAACAACGGATTTTATAAATGGCTTTCAAGGAGAAAAGGGAGAATTTACAGCAGCTATCTATATGGAAGCGGACGGAAGTTTGAAATTCCGCTTTCCAACGACAGAAGATCGTACCATTGGTAAATGTCCATTGTGTAAGAGTAGGGTTCTTGTAGGGAAAAGTAACTACTTATGTGAGAAATACAAAAAAGACTGTGACTTCATTATTTTTGGTACATTCTCTGGTAAAAATTTAAGTAGTAACCATGTGAAAAAGTTATTAGAGAAGAATGTAACGGATCAGATCAAAGGGTTTATATCAAACAAAAACGGGAAAAAATTTGACGCTCGTTTATCCTACAGCGTACAGGAGAAGCGATTAAAATTCTTATTCGGCAAATAAAAATGAAATGTATCAACTATAAGTGTAACAAAATAAAAAAGTTCTTTACTATATAGGAAAAATAACGCAAAAGCACACATAACAAACCTATTATCATTCATATTATGTGAGGCTAAGTAGAAAATTACTTATAGGGAGAGTATCTCAAAACATGCGTCATAAATACACTAATTTCTTACATATAAATGGTATAAGGCTTGTCTTATAAAATTAGTTTTTGTAAGAAAGGAGATATATCTTGAAGAAAGTATTGTTATTTGGCGATCCAGGTATTGATGATTCTTTAGCTATCATATATGGTCTACTAAATCCTAAGATTGAAATTGTTGGAATTGTTACGAGTTATGGCAATGTTACCAAAGAACAAACAACTCGAAACGCCTTGTATCTTTTGCAATTGGCTGGAAGACAAGATATCCCTGTTATAAGTGGTGCAACTTTACCATTTTTCAATGGACTTACTACTTATTATCCAGAAATTCATGGTGCAGAAGGACTTGGTCCTATTCGGCCTCCTGAAAGTGTAACAACTACTCCTGTTCATGATTTTAGCTTAATCCCTAAAATTATTGAAAGGTACAAGGGAGAGTTAACAATTATTGATGTAGGAAGATCTACTTCGCTTGCAATGGTATTAAATATTTGGAAAGAACTAATGCAAAGTATAAAGGAAATATATATCATGTCCGGAGTGTTCCTACAACCAGGAAATGTTACAACTGTAGCGGAAGCCAATGCGTATGGTGATCCTGTTTCT
This sequence comes from Bacillus sp. HMSC036E02, assembly GCF_001836235.1. Lineage (NCBI taxonomy): Bacteria > Bacillati > Bacillota > Bacilli > Caryophanales > Bacillaceae > Bacillus > Bacillus sp. HMSC036E02. The sequence continues at coordinate 37,006 of NZ_KV827807.1, forward strand.
ACACAGTTTGTAATTAATCAGTCGAAAAATTTAACGATGATTCCTTTAAATGTAACAAATTCGGCTGTATTGCTCCCGAACGAAGTGAATTATATTGTGGAACATACAAATAGTCCATTCAAATCATTAATAAAACCAATCTATGATTATTATTACAGTGCCTATAAAAAATTGAATAAAAGTATTAAAGGGGCTCCTTTACATGATGTAGTTGCAATGAGTGCAATAGCTAATCCTAGTTTTGTTCAATATATGTATCGTAAAGTAGAAGTTGATTTAAAATCTTTCAGAGGACAAACGATTGCTGATTTCCGTCCAGGTGCAGAAGCTACAGGGGTTCGCATTGGATTAAAATTAAATCAAAAAAACTTTATTAATGATTTTATAGAGACAATGGTTGGGAATCACAGATATTAAATAGAACAATTCATTTCCCTATATAGTAAAACCCTATGAAAAGTTAAATTTCAAGCCGAAGATAATTATATAGTAAGAAATAAAAAATATATCCTTATTCAAAAATGTGGTGATTAAGCGTCTTGTTAGTAAGGATTTTTTTATAAAGACAGCAATTAAAAATTGAATATATCAACTATAAGTAGCAAAAGAGGACTAGGAAACGGAATAGTCCTCTTTTTTATTTCATTTTATAGAGTAAAGGGGGGGATTCCGTAATGGCACGTGTCAGTACGGAGGATGCGATGAAAGCAAGAAAAGTAGACTTGATTTCATATCTGGAAGCAAAAGGAGAAACGTTTAAAAAAGAAGGAAACTATTACCGTCATACGGAGCATGACAGTCTCATCATCAAAGGGAATCAGTACGCTTGGAATAGTCGAGGGGAAAAAGGATATGGAGCGATTAGCTTTGCGATGATGTACTATGACATGACATTCCCACAAGCTGTGATGGACATTCAGAAAGGGGACTACAAAGAGTTTGATCGTTCAAAAGCTGAAGAGGAGCGCAAAAAAGAGCAGCAGCCTTTTCGTTATCCAACACACTTAGAGGTGCCGAAACAAACAGAAATCAAGCAATACTTAATTGATGAAAGAAAAATTGATCCTCGTTTAGTGAACTGGCTGATTAAAAAAGATCTCATCGCCCAGGATAAGAAAAATAATGTGGTGTTTAAATGGAGAGAAGAAGGAGGCAAAGGGTCAGTCATTGGTATGAACCGTCAAGGTACAGTAAAAATGGAGAATAAAAGAGGAAGCTTTAAGCAAATTGTCCCGAATTATGAAAAAATCAATGCCGGTTTTACGGTTGATGTAGGTAAACCGGATAAGATTTATTTTTATGAAGATCCGATTGATATGTTATCTCATTGGAGTATCAAGAAAAATAAGATACAAAACGCTCGCCTGGTTTCTATGCATGGATTGAAGTCAAAAACAGTGATTCAATCATTAATGGATGCGAAAAAAGAAGGGCACGATATTAAAGAGGTCATTATGGCAGTTGATAATGATAAGGCTGGGAAAGACTTCATTCAGACAATGAAATGCTTTGTAGATCTTAAAGAGGATATTCCGACGAATGAAAAGGATTGGAACGATGTCCGAAAGAAACAAGTGAGTGAGCAACAGGCAAAAGAAACAGCCCAACCAAAGAAAATGAAACCAATTAAAGAGGTGGAGCGAAGTGTCTAATCTACCAGAAATGCCAAACATATTACAAATTTTGATGTATGGTTTTATCCTTTATGTTCTTTTCCGTATTTGTAAATTCATGTACAGGAAGATCCAGGAGCGAAGAATATTAAAGCGAATGGCTAAGTCTGGTATTCGTTATATAGACAAAATGGACGGACATCAATTCGAAGTATACCTAAAAGCTCTCTTTCGAGAGTTGGGTTATTCCCCAACAGTTACAAAACAGTCAAATGATTTCGGAGCGGATCTGGTATTGAAGGGAAAAAAACGTATAGTAATCCAGGCAAAACGCTACGGGATGAAAAATAGAGTTGGCATTAGTGCCGTACAAGAGATATATGCAGCACAAGCCTATTACAAAGCAAATGAGGGCTGGGTTGTAACGAACAGTGTGTATACAAGACAGGCGAAAGAATTAGCGGAAGCTTGCAATGTAAAACTAATAGATCGTGTAGAACTTCAGAAATTGATTAATAAAATCAATCCCGAATATTCGGCTGAAGATGTGTATCAAGGGGTAACACCTGCAGCACGGAAATGTCCAACATGTAAACATGATTTAGTCGTTCGTAAATCAAATAAAACAGGAAATAAGTTTTTTGGCTGTTCACAATATCCGACATGTACACATACAGAACCAATTAATACATGAGCTGTGATGAAAATCCGGCTCTTTTTTCATTTGTTTAAAGAAAACATGAAAAAAATCCGTTCAACTAAAAAACGACCCTTCAGATTTGGTTATATGGGGGCTTAAATTTAGTCGTTAATGAATAAGTCGTATTCGCTATAAAAACGCATGTAAAGGGAGAGAGGAGATTTATATGCGTTTTTAGGTTTTTTAGGAAAAATAA
>NZ_KV827807.1:39614-48554 GCF_001836235.1 Bacillus sp. HMSC036E02
TGAGTGTACTTGTCTTTATTAACAGCCATAAAGCAACCTCCTCTATAAAAAAACAATATAAGTTATATAACTTATATTGACAACCAGAAAAAAGAGTAACAGAATAGTTATGTAAGTTATATAACTTTATTGAGGAGGTTATTACATGGAACGGAAAGTTAAAAAAATGATGGCTGATCTTCAATTTATAATGAATCATGGTCAAATCAGTGTAGATTTTATGGATCAAGGATATAAAAGAATGCTTTTTAGTGCATTAGAAGCTACCGGAAAAAGGTTTAATGTGCATACCAATGAACACAATGCAAGTTTATCAAGACCTAAATCCAAAAAATACTTAAAATATCACGATCCTAACATATTGCATATGACTAATATGTTAGGATCATTTATTTTGGGTAATGAGTTTTGAAACTAAATTTGAATAGTATTTTTCTCAATCTGGATAGAAATAAGTAAAATACCATAAACGGTCGTTTTTGGAACTTGGGTGTTTACACGAATTCACTAAATATATCACCTTCCATTTGTTATGGTTTTCAAAATAACTATTTACATATAATTTACATTAGTGTACTATTTGTCTAGTACACTAATACAGAGGAGGAAAGAAATGAAAACTGAGTTTTCTCCTAATATCCCTATTTATGTTCAGGTAATGGAATACATCAAAAAAGAAATTGTAACAGGACGTTTGGCACCAGGTAAAAAAATTCCTGCTGTACGTGAATTAGCGGGTGAATTACAAGTTAATCCAAATACAATTCAACGTACGTTTCAAGAGCTAGAACGGGAAGGTATTGCTGAGACACGTAGAGGAACAGGAAGATTTGTAACAATGAATGAAGAAAAAATTACAGAGCTACGCAAAGAAATGGCAAAAGAGTTGCTTGATAATTTTATAAATGGAATGAATAACTTAGGATTTATGGAAGAAGAGGTTCTCCTAATACTCCGTTCCTATTTGGAAAAGAAAAAGGAGGGAAATGAATGAAAGAATTATTGAAAGTTGAAAATCTGTCGAAAAGATATGATTTAAAAACAGTGATTCAAGATATAAGCCTAACAATCTCAGAAGGAAAAATTATCGGCCTTGTTGGTGAAAATGGTAGTGGGAAAACGACATTATTAAAAATGATTTCGGGTTTACGTTTTCCTTCTAAAGGAAGTATTACAATTAAAGATAAAAAGGTGGGATTAGAAACGAAAAAAATCGTGTCATTTATGCCCGATAGTCCTGTTTTTGAAAAATGGATGACTGTAAAAGATGCTTTGTTGTTCTATCAAGATATGTATGCTGATTTTAATCTACAACAAGCAATAGATTTGATAGCTAACTTTAAAATCCCGCTAGAGGAGAATATAAGTATCTTATCAAAAGGGAAAACAGGGATATTACAGCTAATATTAACTTTTTCAAGGAAAGCAACGGTATATGTATTAGACGAGCCATTAGGTGGAATTGATCTTGTTTCTAGAAAACATATAGTAGATTTAATTCTTAACTTTTATCGTGAAGATAGTACCATTCTTATTTCGACTCATTTAGTAGAGGAAATTGAAAATATATTTGATGAGGTAATCTTTTTAAAAGACGGGAGTATTGTATTGCATGAAAATGTAGAAGAAATTCGTTTTCACCATGGAAAAGCAGTACATGAGTTATTTAAGGAGGTTTTTGAGAAATGAACCCACTTTTTCGTTATTTGTTTAACTGTAATAGAAAAAGGATAGCTGTATTTTACCTTGGATTTATTACTATTTCATTACTTCTTTTATTTAAGATGGTGGGATTATCAAAGGTGACAAATCAACTTACAAAGGATATAACATTAGGTATATTTATATTCATCATAGGTGGCGCTGCATTTTTACTACTTTTAATAGCTTTGCCTTCTTTCAATAAAATGCTAAAAAATACGATGATTCGTTATACAGCTATCTCAGGAAAAAAGTATATATATGCAAATTTATTTTTTTTCACATTAATGTTTATTCTTTTATTAGTAATAGGCTTAATTTTTCTATACTATTTTTCTCAGAGTAACCTTGGAGAAAAAGTATCTGAAGGCTATCAACAAGAATTTCATAAGTTATATGCATATGGAGTTTTTCATCACATACTTTCCGTTTTTTTATGGGGAATCGATTTCATGAGTATATTAAATTCCTGTTATTTCATCATGGTAATTACAAAACTCATTCCTATAAAGTCATCATTGAGTAAAAGATTTTTATCAATGACTTTCTTTGCTTTATTTTTAATCATACAAACATTAGTATTGGATTTTTTTAGTAAATTAGGAGAATATGTAATCACCATAAAGAGTACGTGGTTCATAGATAAAAATGGTTTTATTGACACTTCACTGTATCCTAGTGAAGACTTCACTATTTTAGATGTATGTTTTACTTGCTTATTCATAATTGTTCTAACAGCTATTACAGGTCGTATCATAGATAAAAAATTAGAAATATAAAGCTCCACTTTAAAGGTAAAGTATATTTAGGAGGAAAAAATGAGGACAACTAATCCAATATTAAAAAAAGAAAAATTTCATAAAGAAAAGAAAAATGCTTCTACTATGACTATCGGTGGAACGATAGAAAAAACATTCATTTTGCTTATCTTACTTCTTGCAGCGTCTGTCTATTCATACGTACAAATGACACAAGGGACAATGAAAATACCTGTGTTAATTGGAATTATAATAGTTACTCTAATTGTCGCATTTTTAGTTATATTCATTCCTCGTATATCACCAATCTGCGCACCGATTTACGCAGTATTACAAGGAATTTTATTAGGAAGTATTTCAGCTTATTATACAAAGCGATTTGGTGATTCTATCGCTTTAACTGCCGTATTACTAACGATTTCGATTTTATTTGCCATGTTAGTGTTATACGCAACGGGAATAGTAAAAGTAACTAAAAAGTTCCGTGCGGTTGTAACGGTTGCAACACTTGGAATTCTTATTATGTATTTTATTGTTTTCTTACTAGGCATCTTAGGGGTGACTGTTCCATATATTCACCAAGGTGGGACAATTAGTATCATCATAAGTACAATTGTAATTATTGTTGCTGCATTAGATTTATTCCTCGATTTTGATTCCATAGAAAATGGTACTCAGAGTGGAGCACCTAAGTATATGGAGTGGTACAGCGCAGTAGGGCTTATGATGACATTAGTATGGTTATACTTAGAGATCCTTCGTTTGGTTTCTTACATTATGAAAAACAAAGACTAGAAAACATCCTGCATGGTTCAAACATGCAGGATGTTTTCTGTATCACGTATTTTCAATTAAATTTATATAGGTAGTAACAAATGTATGATGTTGCTGTACAAAAAGTCCAACCAATGCTTATAAGCTTTCAGCTCCCTCTCTGTAACCTTTCTTCGATTACTACAGACAATCTAACTGTAAAAAAACGATTAACCCTTAGCGTACGAAATGCGCGTTTTGTTGTTGCTACCCCATGCCCATCAAGCTAACCAAGGAAATTACTAGATGCGAAATGATTCTTGTTTTAAAACTAGCAAGTGATAAAAATGTAGGCATGCTAAAAAAGCCTATTAAAATGCGATTTTTTCGCTAGGCAGCTTGTCTATGCCTGACCGTCGTTTTATACACACTCCCTAGAATATCAAAGAAGGTCATCTTCTTATACCTATGACATTTACGACCGTTTTTTTTTGAGCAGCTGATAAAGGCGATGCAGAATTTTTAAAAGTTCTTCTGCGCCAACGGCAATCGCTTGAAACAGTAAAGGAAAGTAATCTTTAATCATATAAATCGCTTTGTATTCACTCAGCTCCTGCTTTTTCTTTTCAAGCAGAAACTGTCGCATTTGAAACATCGTAGAAGAACAGAGGAGAATGCCGATGAGTTGTCCATATAAATGGCAATCTAGGAGTTCTCTTTTAATTTTTTTACATTCATCAATCTCAAAGAATGACTTCCACGTTTTAAACAAAATTTCAACCTGCCAACGAAGTGAATATAATGAATGCACGTAATTCGTCGGTACTTCTTCTAGCGACGTGTTCGTGATATATACATTCATGCCCATTAAACGTTTACTTTTATCCTTCATGACAATACCTTTCTTCTTTTCACGTATCGCTTGGTTTTTCAGATGTGTTTGCGTTTGCTCATCGGTTAAACGATGGATAATAACACGTGATGGAAGTTTCTGATTTTGGCCAATGTATGCCTCGGGGATTTCTATCGTTTCACCAGGGATTAGACCAGACATCATTTGTGTCATATCAAGCTGGATGTATTCTGTCTGCTTTTTTAACGTACCATTGTTGAAGTATTCTGGTTCAGGGTTCTTGATATAAATGCGTGTATTCAACTTCAACCTCGAGATATAATAGGCCTTTTTATCATGAATGGTTTGTAAGTCTCCTAAATAGAAGTAACCAAGATCACGTAAACACAAATCGCCCGCTTCTACGGTTTCAAGGCAGATAGTACCGTATGTTTTATCATTATTCTTTCCTGGTCCAAGCTGCACGTTAAGAAATTGACCACTAAGTAAATCATATTCCAATTGGATTTTCACGCCTGCGGTATTACTACTACCACCTGAACCTTGATAGTCAGTGGCGAAATGGTCAGTCAGTTGAAACACTGTTGCATCTAAAATACGGATACGATTAAAAGTAGAGATCACGTGTGCAGAAAGTGAGTGATTTGAACAGGGTTTTTGTGTGAGAAGAGAAGTAAAGACTTCTCGAAGAAATGCGATGGCTGCTGGATTAAAGCGTTGATTCAGTCCTTCTGGGCTTATAAGTACCCCAGTGGAAACTTCTAACTGACCACACAATTGTGCAAGTGATGTGCTAGCAATTTCTTGACTGAGCCATACGCAAAGGGCAATGAGTTCGTTTGCTTGATACTTACTAGACCTTTGTACAAAGCCAACTTGTTTGGCGATATCTTGTAGGACTACTGGAGATAAAAAGTAATGTAGCTCTTGTGCGAAAAGATTCAGTTCATTTGAAATAATAGGATTCATTAAAAACACCATCCTTTCTCATAAAATTCTTACGATAAGTATAGCGTTTTTTTATTTTGAGGGTATGATTTTAACTTCGCTTGATGGGGCATGGGGTGGCACCCAAGTTTGAAGAGATTGGTGAACACAGCCATTCTCAAATTCATGCAAGGCATCAGTAACTCATCTTCATTCAGTATAAAGTATTCCCCATTAGAACACATCAAACCATCTATAATTAAATCTTCGAAAGATACTTGTCGGTTTGTAATAAATTTTGAACCAAAATATTTCAAAATCCGCATTTTACGTTAAGTGGGAGGAATTTGTTTTGAAAAAAGTTAATCAAGATGGATTCTATGCTATTTAAAAAGTTTTCTGTTTTATAAAATATCCGATTAAAACCCACTTGAAATCACTTAATTTTACAGTGTAAATATCTTAACCGTATTTTATATGCATGAAAAAGTTATATTTATTAAAAACACCAATAAAGCTTATGATTTTGGGAATAATTTATATATTAATTTTACTGGTGAGTTTCAAATGTATTCTAAGAAGCACTTTGTAATGTAGTAAATCATTTGTTGTTAATAGTGAGAATTCTATCTCAATATATTTTTATTGACTGCAATTTTCTTTTGAATTATAGTAGTAATACCTATTACAACTATTATGGGAGGTTAACATGGAACATTTAATTAACACATTTGAAGAAATTGGTTTTTCAAAAAATGAAGCAAAAGTGTATATGACGTTACTGAAGGAACCATCTATAAATGGATATGAAATTAGCAAAAAAAGTGGTGTACCACGTTCAATGGTTTATGCAGTTATCTCAAAATTAGTAACTAAGGGAGCAATCACAGAGTTACGAACCGAACCGCCAACCTATATTCCATTGTCTGTAAAAAAGCTGATTATTAATCAAAAAAAGCAAACAGAGGAAACACTTAGCCTTTTAGAAAATGAATTACAAGCTATAGAAAAACCAGTGGAAGTTAATGTTATTAAGCATATTGAAGAGCGTATGCATATCATTAGTGCAATGCAAAAATTAATAGAGGAAGCAAATGAAGAAATTTGGTTATCCGCATGGGAGGAGGAATTAGGTGAATTACGTCCTTCTGCTGAATTACAAAGAGAAAAGGGAATTCAAATGTATTCATTGTTATTTACGGAGCAAGAAACACCATCTTTCGGGAATACTTTTTATCATCGCCACTATGCCGGTGCTATTGAAGAACAGAGGATGGGGCAAAGATTAACAATTGTTATTCAGGATAATCAAGAAGTTTTAATAGCAAGCTTTATTGATGGTCAAATTCCACTTGCTATTCAAACTACTGATCCAATGTTGGTTTTACTAGCTAAGGAATATATTCGACACGATATGATGATGAAAGTTGTTGGAGATCATTTTGGTAAAGACCAGATTGATTCGTTATGGCAAGGTAATGACTTATTGACTTATATTGTTCAAAATGTGAAGAAATGAGGTTAGTTTATTATGTATGTAGAGGTTTTTTTTCTTGGGATACTAATTGCTTTATCACCAGGACCTGATTTTGTAATAGTTATGAAAAATAGTTTAGGAATAGGTAGAAAGCACGGTATAGCTACAGCACTTGGTATTGCCAGTGCATTAATTATTCATATAGCCTATACAGTTTTAGGCTTTACCATCATATTAGAAAAATGGCCAGTTATCTTTAACTTTATTAAGCTTTTAGGAGCCATCTATTTATTATGGTTAGGTTGGAAAGGTATTCGTTCGAAAGCAGATCCAGAAGGTTCTAATGAAATACATGTTGAACAAAGTTCAAAACGCTCTTTAGGTCAGGGATTCCGTGAAGGATTTTTGTGTAATCTATTAAATCCCAAAGCTCCATTATTCTTTTTAAGTGTATTTTCACAATTCATAGGAACTAACACACCAAATTGGGTGCGTTGGATATATGGTGGTGAAATTATCATTGTAGTGGGAATTTGGTTTACTTTATTAGCGATATTAATTTCAAATAATTACTTTAAAAAAATCTATCAAAAAAATATGCATTGGTTTGATCGTGGCTTAGGAATTATCTTAATTATATTTGCGCTTACTATTGGAATTACTGCATTTTCAATCTAAAAGGAGTTAAATAAAATGACAATATTACTATATGAAGAGAATAGTTATTTAAAAGAATGCGAAGCAGAAATTATATCAATTGATGGAAGATTTATTGTATTAAATCAAACCATTTTTTATCCAGGTGGTGGTGGACAACCTTGTGACTTTGGGAAAATTCAGCAAGGAAACGAAATATATGAAGTATTAAAAGTAAAAAAAGTAGAAAATGAAATCATACATGAACTTGATCGTCCACTACTCGATTCACAACAAGGAGTTACACTACAAATCGATTGGGATTGGCGTTTTCAAAATATGCGTTATCATACTTTATTACATGTAATTTCAGGGTATTTATATAAACATTACAATGCTTTGGCTACTAGTAGTCAAATCGAAAGGGATCATGCAAGATTAGAGTTATCGTTTTCACCAGAAATTATAGAAGATATACCCTTTGAGGAACTAGAACAATCTTTAAAGAATTTATTAACGATATCGCATGATGTTTACACGAAAATAATTGATAGAGAAGAAGCAGAGCAAAGAGATGGAATCATTAAAACAGTTATTAGCTTACTACCATCATCGCTTAATAAAATTCGACTCGTTCAAATAAATGACATTGATGAACAGGCTTGTGGAGGAACGCACGTTAACAACACAACTGAAATCGGGAATTTTTCGATCCTTAAAATCCAAAACAAAGGTGCTAAGAAAAAAAGGATTAAAATTGAACTTCACTAAGATGAACTTCTGATTTCGTTACAATTTGAAAATAATTTAGACATAATGTAACGGATTACATTGTCGCTTAAATTATTTTCAAATTTATTATTACATTAACCAATCCAAAACTACTTTAACCTTGAAGAGATAGTTTAATGTAATATAGAGGAGGTAATTATTCAATGGCTATCATTTTAGTTTTATTTGCTATAATAGCTGGAATGGCTCTTCCCACTCAATTTAGTGTTAACGCTCAATTGAGAACTATAGTTGGTTCCCCTATAATAGCTTCATTTATTTCATTTACTGTGGGGGCTCTAGTTTTATTTATTGTATCGCTATTTGGGAATGGGATACAGGTAAAGAAGGAGTGGTTTGAAGCACCTTGGTGGATGTGGACTGGAGGATTATTAGGTGCCTTTTATGTACTAGCGACTACTATACTTATGCCTAGAATAGGTTCTGCTGCTACTGTTGGTTACATTCTTACAGGACAAATAATAATCTCCATTCTTATTGACCACTTTGGATTAATAGGTGCTACTACACACCATCTGAATATCCCTAGACTATTAGGTGCCATTTTGGTTATTAGTGGAGTTATTATAGTTCAAAAATTTTAAAACAATGATTCTCTAAAGAAAAGAGTTTACCAATGCCGGTAAACTCTTTTCTTTAGAGAGGACATATGAAATCCTTCATTTGGAAGGAACATATCTACATTCTAAATAACCTCAAAAAATTTAACAAATTCTAAGTGTTCTCGATGTATTTGTAAGTCTATTTTACGTGGAGCTGATGTAACTTTTGTAATTATTTTCGGATCAGCTTGGGCTAAACAATCTACTTTATTTTCATTAAATTCTTTGATGGTAATATTAGGCTTCTTTTTAATTTTTATGCCATATATTTTGAATAATTTTGGGAAGACTGGATTATGATTTGATTTCCAATACTTAGCCATCGATTTAAAAACTTATGATATCCCAAAATTGCTCGTTTTGGGGTATTTGCTTTTCTTAGCTTGATGGGTATGGGGTAAAACCTGCAGAACGGAAATGTCCAACATGTAAACATGATTT
>NZ_KV827807.1:48654-49100 GCF_001836235.1 Bacillus sp. HMSC036E02
ACCAATTAATACATGAGCTGTGATGAAAATTCAGCTCTTTTTTCATTTGTTTCAAGAATTCATGAAAAAAATCAGTTTAACTAAAAAATGGACCTTCAGATTTAGTTGTATGAGGTTTTAATATGGTTATTAATACAATAAAGTCATATTTGTTATAAAAACGCATGTAAAGGGGGTAAAGGCATTTAAATGCGTTTTTAGGTTTTTTAGGAAAAATAAAAAGGGTAGCCATTATTTACGACTTAACCCTTTGTCTACGATCTGACGAATTGCTTCATTTCGGTTCTTCAGCTTATTTTCATGTCAATAATTTTCTATTTGTTCTACTTGTTCTTTTGTAAAAGTAACTAAAATTTGAGTGTACTTGTCTTTATTAACAGCCATATAGCAACCTCCTCTATAAAAAATATTATAAGTTATATAACTTATATTGACAACCAGAAAAA
>NZ_KV827808.1:0-1582 GCF_001836235.1 Bacillus sp. HMSC036E02
ATTGAAGGAATAGTATTGTATATCCTATTCATAGAGAGTTAACATAACGTCTCATTATCAGTAGCAAAGAGAAAGACGTCCCCTTACTCTCACAAGGGATTTTTCTTTTTCCTTTTCTATAACTCTATGCATCTTTATATACATTCCTATTCTGGGGCGCCTTTTGGATTCCCTATAGTTCCCGATGTCTCCCTATTTTTTGCATAAATTCTTGCATACTCTAAGCGTGGGGTTTTTCCAAAATGCTGGTGGGACACCAATTAGGAATTAAATGCATACTATTATTTTTGTATTTTGTTTTTTATTATTTATTACGGTACGTGAAATTATTTTGTTAACCAAAAATAAGTCCCTTGAAAGGAGGACTTATTTGACAAGGTACTGTTCTATTTCTTTTAGTAATAGTTTTGCACCTTCTGGACTTAATGAGATCTTACCCTTTGCTAATGCTATGTTACGATTTGACACTTCTCCTGTTAATGCACAAACATGACCAGGCTGATACTTCTGTAAAATGATGTCTTCCCCTTCTACAAAAATCTCTAATGGTGATTTTTCTTTAATTCCAAGCGTATTTCTAAGTTCCTTTGGAATTACTATACGCCCTAATTCATCCACTTTTCTAGTTACTCCGGTTGCTTTCATCCAGCACATTTCCCCATTTCATTATCAATTTGTACCCAACTTATTCTTTACTATTGTAACAGGCTTTCACCATACATGAGAAACATAATGAACCAAAAACAGACCATCATAATAAGAAATTCTTTAAACCCTTGCTGAAAGGAAATACGACCTTCTTCCATCCTACACGCCCCTTTTCTGTATAACTATTTATATGTTAAAATAAATGGGAAAGAAATCTGCCAATTTCTTTCCTAGACGGTTACTCATGACTTTGCTCTTTGTTTGCTTTTGCAAATGAAGAGCTTTTATTTTGCATACTTATATTTACTTTCTAACATCGCATAACGCAATAGTTTTAACTTTGTTTCTTTTTTCAACGCTTTCCATTCCGATACAGCAATCTTCATTCTTTATTCCTCCATTACTTTGTTATTTATTTAGACTTATAAGTTCCATTTGTAAATTTTTTTAATTTCTTTATCACTAAACCCTTTATGGATAGCGAAAATTTCTGGAAAATCCGAGAGACACAAATCAATAATTGTATTATCAGTTGTTCTTATATAGTAGTATTGAACAGCTCCTTGATAATCTGAATATAAATAGTACTTATGAATCTTATAATCTAATCCATTTTTCTCTAATACCTCATAAAGCTTATTTTTAGTTTCATCCATTACGTCAAAAATCGTTAACTGCTCCATTATTAACAGCCCCTCATTGCGTAAATTTACTAAACTAACTCTAAGAACAAGGTTGTTTCATTATGTTCATTGGTATACACATTAAACCTTTTTCCGGTAGCTTCTAATGCACTAAAAAGCATTCTTTTATATCCTTGATCCATAAAATCTACACTGATTTGACCATGATTCATTATAAATTGAAGATCAGCCATCATTTTTTTAACTTTCCGTTCCATGTAATAACCTCCTCAATAAAGTTATATAACTTA
>NZ_KV827809.1:0-672 GCF_001836235.1 Bacillus sp. HMSC036E02
ATTTTCCTAATTTCATTAAAAATCCCCCTAGATATTACTAAAATTACAATATAATGATATATTATTTTATGTAATATTTCAAATAATTTCTAAAAAAGGTTATAAATATAAAAAGGCGCCCATATAAGGGTGCCTTTTCCAATAGTTTTTAGCAGAAACAACTGCCTCCGATAATGATTAATAAAATAAACAATACAACTAATAAAGCGAAACCTCCAGCGAAACCGCAGCCTTCGCCACAACTACCACCATATCCCATAACAATAGTGCCTCCTTTAGATTAGAGGGTAAAACTAGGGTTCATTCCATGGATTTTAATGGGTTCACTTTACCTTATGTTTTCAAGAATGAATTGAGAAGGTCCTTTTGAAAATAGAGAAAAGACGCCATAAGGCGCCTTCCTTTTAGGTAGATAAGACTTTAGTTTTCCAATCTAAAGAAATTTTGTATTAGTTCTTTGAGAGTATATCATGATATTTGCTTGATTTATTATGCATTTTTACATAACCCTTCAAATCCCTCTATTTTCCATTTGATAAAATACAATTCCAATATTGTTAATAATTAAATAAATATTTATATAAATTGAAAATATTTACAAAAGTTACAAAAGTGATACATTTAAGTTGCAAGTTATAAAACATATTTAAGGGGGATTTATTATGTTTAAGA
>NZ_KV827810.1:0-29541 GCF_001836235.1 Bacillus sp. HMSC036E02
TGTTTGTTTCGTTTAGTTTTCAAAGTTCAATATCGCGTTTCAGCGACTTTTATAATATATCATAGTATATTATTTTCGTCAACAAGTTTTTTCGATAAGTTGTATCTCTCATTTGCTGACTCTGCCTATTATATAGGCTTTCTCTTCCCTATGCAAGTATTATTATAAAAAAATAAAGAGAGGGAAAATCCCCTCTCTTATTCTTCTGAAGAAACCTCTTCACTCGTTTCTTCCTCTTCATCTTTTTGTGCTTTTGCTACCGTCGCTACCTCTTGGTCTTCCTCTAATCGAATTAGACGAACACCTTGTGTATTACGTCCCATTTGAGAGATTTGATCAACTGGCATACGAATAATAACGCCTGCCGCTGTAATTAACATAATATCTTCTTCACCTGTAACAGATTTAACAGCTACTAATTTACCGTTCTTATCTGTAATGTTACAAGTTTTCAGACCTTTACCACCGCGGCTTTGCAGACGGTATTCATCAATCGGTGTACGCTTTCCGTAACCATTTTTCGTTACAATTAGAACATTTACATCCTCTTCGACAATTTCCATACCTACAACTTGGTCTTCATCGCCCAACGTAATAGCTTTAACACCTGCAGCATTACGTCCCATAGAACGAACATCTTGTTCATTGAAACGAATTAGCATACCGTTACTTGTCCCGACAATAATATCCTTATCACCCGATGTTAAACGTACAGATATTACCTCATCCTCTTCACGAAGAGAAATTGCAATTAAACCATTTGTACGTATATTTGCAAATGATGAAAGTGGCGTTCTCTTAGAAACCCCTTGTTTTGTCGTAAAGAATAAGAACTGATCGTCACCAAATTCACGAATCGGAATAATAGCGTTAATCCACTCACCCTTATCTACCCCTAATAGGTTAATAATTGGTAGTCCTTTTGCAGTACGACTATACTCTGGAATTTCATATCCTTTCGTACGGTATACTTTACCCTTGTTTGTAAAGAATAAAATATGATCATGAGTAGACGTTGTTAATAAATGTTCAACAAAGTCATCATCATTCGTACCCATTCCTTGCACACCACGTCCCCCACGGTTCTGTGTTTTGTACGTAGAAGCTGGTAACCTCTTAATATAACCGTTATGAGTTAACGTAATCGCAATGTTTTGTTCAGGAATTAAATCTTCATCTTCAATAAATTCCATACCGCCAATTGTAATTTCTGTTCGTCTCTTATCATTGAAACGCTCTTTTACTTCTGTTAATTCTTCACGAATAATCTCAAGAACTTTTTCTTCATCTGCTAAAATCGCTTTTAATTCAGCAATTAACTTCATTAAGTCTTGATATTCTTGCTCAATTTTTTCACGTTCTAATCCAGTTAAGCGTTGCAGACGCATATCTAAAATTGCTTGCGCCTGTTTCTCACTTAAACCAAAACGTTCCATTAAGCCTTGCTTGGCAATATCTGCCGTTTTTGAACTACGAATTAACGTAATAACTTCATCAAGATGATCTAAAGCAATTCGTAATCCTTCTAAAATATGAGCACGTGCTTCTGCTTTTTCTAATTCATAAGCAGTACGTCTACGAATTACTACCTTCTGATGCTCTAAATAATGATATAGATTTTGTTTTAAATTTAGTACTTGTGGCTCCCCATTTACAAGAGACAACATATTAATACCGAAACTTGTTTGAAGCGCTGTATGTTTATATAGATTGTTTAATAGTACGTTTGCATTAGCATCACGACGTACTTCCATGACAATACGCATACCATTACGATCTGATTCATCACGTAAATCTGTAATACCTTCAATTTTCTTATCGCGAACTAATTCTGCGATTTTTTCAATTAATCGTGCCTTATTAACTTGATAAGGTAGTTCAGTTACGATAATAGATTGTTTACCGTTTGACTTCTCTTCAATTTCAACCTTAGCACGAAGCATAATGGAACCGCGACCTGTTTCATAAGCTCTTCGAATTCCACTTCTTCCTAAAATTAAACCTGCCGTCGGAAAGTCTGGACCGGGAATATATTCCATTAATTCCGCGATAGTAATATCAGGATTATGACTTAATGCCAGCACACCATCAATTACTTCGCCAAGCTGATGCGGCGGTATATTTGTTGCCATACCAACAGCAATACCTGTTGTACCGTTTACTAATAAATTAGGGAAACGCGCTGGTAGTACTATCGGTTCTCTTTCGGAACCATCATAGTTATCTTGATAATCAATTGTATTTTTTGAAATATCACGTATTAATTCCATAGAAATCTTAGACATTCTTGCCTCTGTATAACGCATTGCAGCTGCTGAATCTCCATCTACAGAACCGAAGTTACCATGCCCATCTACAAGCATATAACGTTGACTAAAATCTTGCGCCATACGTACCATTGTTTCATAAACGGCTGAATCACCATGAGGGTGATACTTACCGATTACTTCACCGACAATACGTGCTGATTTCTTATACGCTTTATCAGCTGTAATTCCTAAATCATTCATCGCATATAAAACCCTACGATGCACAGGTTTTAATCCATCACGAACATCTGGTAATGCACGAGATACGATAACACTCATTGCGTAATCTAAAAATGAGGTACGCATTTCATGACTAATATTAATTTCTCGAATTCGTGCTTGTTGTTGATTGTCTGACATCAACGAGCACCTCCTCTTACATTTCCGTTACACATACATTGATTTATATGTAGAAGACAGGAATACTTAGATTCCTGTCATTACTCATTTAAATATCAAGGTTCTTCACGTATTTTGCATTCTCTTGGATAAAGTTACGACGTGGCTCTACTTTATCTCCCATTAAAATTTCAAATGTTTCGTCTGCTTCAATTGCATCTTGAAGGGAAACTTGAAGTAATGAACGTACTTCTGGGTCCATTGTCGTCTCCCATAGCTGAGTTGGATTCATTTCCCCTAGACCTTTATAACGCTGAATCCCTGGCTTAGGTTGGGCCGGTAATTCTGCTAAGATTTTTTCAAGTTCCTTATCGTTGTAAGCATATTGAATTTTTTTACCTTGTTGTATTTTAAACAACGGCGGCTGTGCAATATAGATATAACCACACTCAATTATTTGACGCATATAACGATAGAAGAACGTTAATAATAGGGTACGAATATGTGCACCATCAACATCGGCATCGGTCATAATAATAACCTTATGATAGCGTGCTTTTTCAATATCGAAGTCTCCACCAATATTTGTACCAATCGCCGTAATAATTGTACGAACTTCATCATTTGATAAAATCTTATCTAAGCGTGCCTTTTCCACATTAATAATTTTACCCTTCAGCGGTAAAATTGCTTGGAAATGACGATCGCGTCCTTGTTTTGCAGATCCACCCGCAGAGTCACCCTCTACGATGTAAATTTCACTAATTGCTGGATCTTTCGAAGAGCAATCAGCTAATTTACCAGGTAAACTTGAAACTTCTAACGCACTCTTTCGACGTGTCAATTCACGTGCTTTTTTCGCAGCTACACGTGCACGTGCAGCCATCGTACCTTTTTCTACAATTTTTCGCGCTACATTAGGATTTTCTAGTAAGAACTTTTCAAACGCCTCTGAGAATACAGACTCTGTAATTGTTCTCGCTTCACTATTCCCAAGTTTTGTCTTCGTTTGTCCTTCAAATTGTGGATTTGGATGCTTGATTGATACAATTGCTGTTAAACCTTCACGAACATCCTCACCAGTTAAATTACTGTCCGCATCTTTTAAAATGCTATTTTTACGACCATAGTCGTTGATTACACGAGTTAAAGCTGTTTTAAAACCTACCTCATGTGTACCACCTTCATACGTATGGATGTTATTCGTAAATGAGTAAATATTATTTGTGTATCCCTCGTTATATTGAAGAGAAACCTCAACCTGAATACCATCTTTTGAACCTTCTACGTACACAGGCTCTTCATGAATCGGTTGTTTTGAGCGATTTAAATGCTCAACGTATGATTTAATTCCACCTTCGTAATGGAATTCTTTCTTTTGCTTATGTTCACGTTTATCTTCAATTGTTAATTTAATATTACGATTTAAAAACGCTAATTCACGCATACGAGTTGCTAGCGTATCAAAATCGTATACTGTTGTTTCTTGGAAAATTTCCGGATCTGGTTTAAATCGAGTTATTGTTCCTGTTTGATCTGTGTCACCAATGACTTTTAAATCCGCAACCGGAATACCTCTTTCGTATTTTTGGTAATGGATTTTACCTTCACGATGTACAAATACTTCTAATTCTGTTGATAGAGCATTTACAACCGATGCCCCAACACCATGTAAACCACCAGAAACTTTATAACCGCCACCGCCAAATTTACCACCGGCGTGGAGAACAGTCATAATAACTTCTACAGCTGGACGTCCCATTTTTTCTTGTATACCAACCGGAATACCACGCCCATTATCCGTTACACGAATACTATTATCTTCTTCGATACTAACATTAATTTCATCACAATAACCTGCAAGTGCTTCATCAATACTATTATCTACGATTTCCCACACAAGATGGTGAAGCCCTTTTCCACTTGTAGATCCAATATACATACCAGGGCGTTTCCGAACTGCCTCTAGTCCTTCAAGCACCTGTATCTGACTTTCATCATATGCATTTTCTTGCATTTGCTTTTGTTCCATTGACACAAAGATCACCTACTTTTCCATTTAAACAGGGGTTATTCCCTATCTATTTCACAATCTACAGTGCCGTTCGTTACATGAATTGTTTTCGCTTCTTTTAATGTTTCGTGTTCAATTCCGTCGACACTCGTCGTTGTAACAAATGTTTGCACTTTTCCTTGAATTGTATTTAAAAGATGTGATTGACGATAATCATCTAATTCTGATAAAACATCATCCAACAAAAGGATTGGATATTCTTTAACCTCTGAATAAATCAATTCAATTTCAGCTAATTTTAGGGATAGTGCGGTCGTTCGTTGTTGTCCTTGCGAACCAAAGACTTGAACATTTTTACTATTAACGAAGAATTGTAAATCGTCACGATGAGGACCAATTAAAGTCGTACCACGGAAAATTTCACGTTGTTTCACAGATTGAAAACTTTCATAGTATACTTCTTTTATTTTCGACAAATCCATTGATTCTGATACATCTACACTTGGTTTATAGACAATTTCTAACTCTTCTAATCCACGGCTTATACCTCGATGAATTGGAGCTGCCCATTCCTGTAGCAAATGCAAAAATTCAAAACGTTTTTGCAGTATTTTCGCACCATGCTCAATTAGTTGAAGTGTAAATACATCCAACATCGTTTCCTCATTCTTACTATTCCCTTGCATTTTTTTCAACAAGTGATTTCGTTGCGTGAGCACCTTTTGATATTGACTTAATTCATACAAATATACAGGAGCTATTTGTCCTAATTCCATATCTAAAAAGCGTCTTCTTACTTGAGGGCTTCCTTTTACAAGATTTAAATCTTCTGGGGCAAACATGACAACGTTCATCACGCCAATATATTGACTTAACTTTTGTTGTTCAAGTTGATTTAATTTTGCCTTTTTACCTTTTTTCGAAATATTTAATTCCAAAGACAAAGAACTGTTTCTTTTTTGTAATTTCCCCTTTATTTGACCAAAATCTTCATCCCAGCGGATAAGTTCGCGATCATTAGAGGTTCTATGAGATTTCGCCATCGCTAAAACATAAATAGCTTCCATCAAATTTGTTTTCCCTTGTGCATTTTCGCCGATAATTACATTTACCTTATCTTCAAAGGAAAGCTCTAATTTTTCATAATTGCGATAGTTTTTTAATTGTATTTCTGAAATAAACAAAGGGCTCCCCCTTTATGCCTGAACTTGGAAAGTTCCGCTTCCTGGAATTTCAATAACATCATTCGCATATAGTTTGCGACCTCTTCTATTTTCAAGTTCGTTGTTCACGTACACTTCATATTCTTGTAAAAACCATTTTACAGCGCCACCTGTATCAATTACATCAGCTAACTTTAAAAATTGTCCTAGTGTAATATACTCTGTTGAAATTTTAATACGTTTCATAAAATCGCTCACTTTCTGAAAGTGTTCATTCTTTCATTGTACTAAATAAACTAGCATTAGGAAAGTAATACCCAAAAATCAAATAAGGGCCACTAGCATCTTTAAACTAGCAACCCTTATTCCTTACCTAGTAAGTACGAACCGGTAAAATTAATTGAATAATTGAATCATCATTTACTGTACGAATTAAGAACGGTCTCATTGCCCCAGTAAAGCTAACTTTAATCTCTGTACTATCCAAAGCTTTTAATGCATCCATCATATATTTTGCACTAAAAGATATTTTTAACTCTTCTCCATCTACTTTTTCGCATTGTACTTCTTCGACAACTTTTCCGATTTCTGGTGAATTCGAAGAAATCTCTAGCATTTCTTGCTCTAAAGTTGATAATTTAACAACGTTATTGCGGCCATCTCTTGCTAATAGTGAAGCACGATCAATTGCTTGTAGGAATTCTTTTGTATTTACAAAAATATCCGTTTTACTCTCTGCTGGAATTAAACGTGTCGTATCAGGATAATTTCCTTCTAACAATCTTGAGAAGAATAATAAATGTTTTGTACGGAATAATACTTGATACTCCGTAATAACGATATCTACCATTTCTTCAGACTCATCTAAAATTTTACTTAATTCATTTAAGCTCTTACCTGGAATAACAACATTAGCTTGGAATTCATCTGCAATGTTATGTCCTTCAATTTTTGCTTTTCGAAGTGCCAGTCTATGACTATCTGTTGCAATACAAGTTAACTCGCTGTTATATACCTTCCAGTTTACACCTGTCAAGATCGGTCTTGTTTCAGAAGTAGAAACTGCAAATACAGTTTGTCTGATCATATGCTTAAGTAAATCTGTTGGTATCTTAAATACATGATGTTCTTCAATCTGTGGCAATAACGGATATTCTGCAGAATCTAAACCATTTAAGTTAAACTCTGATTTTCCAGATTTTATTTTTGTCATAAAATGATTTTCTACAGAAATTTCGACAGTGTCTTTAGGTAGTTTTTTTACAATCTCACTAAAATATTTTGCCTGTAAAACAATGCTTCCTGATTGAGCAATTTCTACGATTTCTTTTCCATCTTCTTCGACTGGAATAAACGATTCAATAGAAATATCAGCATCGCTTCCTGTTAATGTAACCCCTTCTTCAGTAGCTACAACTTTAATTCCCGTAAGGATGGGGATTGTTGTACGAGAAGAAACTGCCTTCATTACATCTTGTACACCTCTTACAAGATAGTCTTTTTGTATTGTAAAACGCATAAAGAAAAACCTCCGGTAAGTATAAGATTTTATTTAATTAATAAAGATAAAAAAATAATAGTAATAGTAATAGGGCTTGTGGATATGTGGATAACCCCTATAAAGGATGTAAAAACAGTCTATCTACATGTGGATAGACTGTGCGTAAAACAAGGTAAGTTATTCACACTATTCAGCTACTACTTTAAAATACCATTAATTTCTTCAACTTGCTTTTGTAATTGCGTATCGGTTTTTAGTAGTTTAGAGATTTTTTCATGGGCATGGATAACTGTTGTATGATCACGTCCACCAAATTCTTCACCTATTTTTGGTAAAGAGGAATCTGTAAGCTCGCGCGATAAATACATTGCAATTTGGCGAGGAAACGCAACTGATTTGGTACGTTTTTTCGCTTTAAAATCTTCTAATTTCACTTGATAAACATCCCCGACAGCTTTTTGAATATCATAAATAGAGATAATTTTTGGCTTAGAATTTGGAATAATATCTTTAAGTGCTTCAGCTGCTAAATCAGCATTAATATCTTTATTAATTAAAGATGAATAAGCTACAACTCGGATAAGTGCACCTTCTAATTCACGAATATTTGAATCAATTTGATTTGCGATATAAAGCATAACTTCATTTGGTATATCAAGCCCTTCAGCTTTTGCTTTTTTGCGTAAAATCGCAATTCGTGTCTCTAAATCTGGCGGCGTAATATCTGTAATAAGCCCCCATTCAAAGCGGGAACGAAGACGATCTTCTAAAGTCGGAATTTCTTTTGGTGGTCGATCACTAGAAATTACAATTTGTTTACTTTCTTCGTGTAATGCATTAAATGTATGGAAAAACTCTTCTTGAGTTTGTTCTTTTCCAGCAAGAAATTGAATATCATCTATCAATAAAACATCTACGTTGCGATATTTATTACGAAAATCAACAGCCTTATTATCACGAATAGAGTTAATAAATTCATTTGTAAATTTTTCTGATGATAAATATACAACTTTTGCATTTGGATTATGTTCAATTACATAATGACCAATTGCGTGCATTAAATGCGTCTTTCCAAGCCCAACTCCCCCGTAAATAAAGAGTGGGTTATACGCTTTAGCTGGCGCCTCGGCTACAGCTAAAGAAGCTGCATGGGCAAAACGGTTACCAGAGCCGATAACAAATGTATCAAATGTATATTTTGGATTTAACATGCTCTGTGGTAAATGAGCTGAATCATCTTGTGCTGGATTCGGCTTAACTGGAGGCAGATCAATATCCTCTTCAGCTTGACTTTGGGGAATAATAAAGCGAATTGCTAATTTTGCCCCTGTTAAATCGTATAGTGTTTCTGAAATTAGTTCGGAGTAATGAGATTCTAGCCAGTCACGAGCAAATTCATTTGGAGCTGTAATCGTTAATACGTCTTTCTTCAAGTTATGAGCCGTTGTTGATTTTAACCATGTCTCATAACTAGGCTTGCTTACCTTTTTTTCTAATTCTTTTAAGGCACTATTCCATAAATCAGAGATATTTTCCAAAGGTGTCCCTCCTTTACTAAGATGGTAAAAGAATAAGGTTGCGCAACAAATGTACAACCCAATAAATATAAAATGTATATTTATACGAAACGTATTTTAAAACCTAAAAACGTCGTTTGTATATGAGATAGGGTTTTCGACAAAAAAAACAAATGTGGACAACTATTTACCCACATGTGATTAAAACTGTCCACATGTTATACACAAACTGTGGATAAAATAAAGGTGTGGAAAACTTATTCAAAGTGAAAACACAACTATAATATCAAAAAAAAGTGGCTATAGCAATGAATTTAAGAAAGTTATCCACAAAATCAATACCTTGTGGAATAAACTTGTCCACAACACGATATACTGTGTAAAAGTGCGAAAAAAGTTTGTGGATATAAAAAACGTGAAAAAACATTTATCCACAAGGAAATATAGGTGCTGTGTAAAAGTATGTGAATAGGTTCAAAATGAATATTTGATGAAAATTTCTAGAACCATTGACATTTTCCTAGTTGATTAACTATAATTTATAGGACTGTCTTTAACAGATATTCCTCAGGGAGGTGTCATATAATGAAAAGAACTTACCAACCAAATAAACGTAAGCGCAGCAAAGTACATGGTTTCCGCAGCCGTATGAGCACAGCGAACGGACGTAAAGTGCTAGCAGCTCGTCGTCGTAAAGGAAGAAAAGTATTATCTGCGTAGACCACTGATCGTTCAGTGGTCTTTTTTTCTAATAATAGTGAATTTCCGCTGATGAAATACAGGAGTGTCAATTGATATGAAGAAAAAACATCGTATAAAGAAGAATGATGAATTCCAGGCGGTTTTTCAAAAAGGAAAATCAAATGCGAATCGTCAGTTTGTTGTATACCAATTAGATAAAGAAGAACAGCCAAACTTTCGCATCGGCCTTTCTGTTAGCAAGAAAATTGGAAATGCAGTAGTTCGTAATCGAATTAAGCGCATGGTCCGTCAGGCTATTACAGAGTTAAAAGATGAGATAGATTCTGGGAAAGATTTTGTTATAATAGCAAGGAAGCCTTGTGCAGAGATGACATATGAAGAAGTAAAGAAAAGCTTAATTCATGTCTTTAAACGCTCTGGTATGAAAAGAATAAAAAAGTAGCGTAAGGAAATGAATTACACTATATACATACCGATACAAGGAGGAGTAGGCTTTGAAAAAGAAATTAGGTTTACTAGCCATGGTCGTTGCATTAATGGCGATTGCCACCGGTTGTAGTGAAACGGGTCAGCCGATTACATCGAAAAGTACTGGGATTTGGAATGAATATTTCGTATATCCGCTTTCTCAGTTAATCACGTATTTTGCCGACTTATTTAACAGTAATTACGGTTTAGCAATTGTTATTACAACTCTTATCATTCGTTTTGCATTATTACCACTAATGATTAAACAAACGAAGAGTACGAAAGCGATGCAAGCGTTACAACCGGAAATGGTGAAGTTAAAAGAGAAATATAGCTCTAAAGATCAAGCGACACAGCAAAAACTGCAGCAAGAAATGATGCAGTTATATCAAAAAAATGGTGTAAATCCATTAGCTGGTTGTTTACCAATCTTTATTCAAATGCCAATTCTGTTCGCTTTTTATCATGCAATTATGAGAACAGCTGAAATTAAACAACATAGTTTCTTATGGTTCGATTTAGGACATGCAGACCCGTTCTATATCTTACCGGTCGTTGCAGCAATTACGACATTTATTCAGCAAAAGCTTGCAATGGCAGGAACAGCTGGTCAAAATCCGCAAATGGCAATGATGCTTTGGCTTATGCCGATTATGATTTTAATCTTTGCAATTAACTTCCCAGCCGCATTATCACTTTACTGGGTTGTTGGTAATATCTTTGGTATTGCTCAAATGTACTTTATCAAAGGGCCAGAAATTAAGGCTAGCAAAGCTGGAGGCTCAAGCAAGTGAGTGTAATTACTGCTAAAGGACAAACAGTCGAGCTGGCAGTAGAGGATGCTTTAAGGCAATTAAATACATCAAAAGATCGAGTAGATATAAATATTGTCGATGAGGGTAAAAGAGGATTCTTAGGTTTATTTGGGAATCGTCCTGCAGTAGTAGAAGTTTTATTGAAGAAAGATCCAATTCAAGAATGTGAAGAATATTTAAGAAATGTTATTCACGATATGGGTGTGGAAGTTGAGATTAGTAAAATTGTAAAAGGACGCGAAATTGAATTTACAATTTCTGGTGATAATGTAGGTGTTTTAATTGGGAAAAGAGGTAATACATTGAACTCTTTACAGTATTTAACAAAACTTGTCGCGAATCGTAACACGAAGCAGTATATCAGTATTACACTAGATGCTGAAAATTATCGTAGTAAAAGAAAAAGTACGTTAGAATCACTTTCTTATCGATTAGCGAAACAAGTATTTAATACGAAAAAAAGAGTTATTTTAGAACCGATGCCATCTTTTGAACGAAAAATTATTCATCAGGCATTATCAAATCATCAAGGTATCAATACAACTTCTGAAGGAAATGAACCACATCGGCATGTTGTAATATCTCCTAAATGACCGGTTGCTCAAATGAGTGCCGGTTTTTTTGAGCGAAAAATAGATGTGGATAACTAAAAAACACTAAACTTATCCACTGTGAATAAGTTTAGTGTTTTTTACATGGGGATATAATAAAATGAGTTATTCTTCTTTTGTAGATAGGTTCGTTATGGTATCCTAATAATTTAGTGAAAGAAATAATCATGTTGAAATAGAGATAAATAAGCAAGTGAGGTGAAAGGACATGGAATTTGATACAATTGCTGCGATTTCCACAGCGCTTGGAGAGGGTGCAATTGCCATTGTTCGAGTAAGTGGGGATGATGCGGTTGAGAAAGTTGGCCGTATTTTTAAGGGGAAGGATTTAACAGAGGTTCCTTCTCACACTATTCATTATGGTCATATTGTTGATTTAGATACAAATCAAGTTATTGAAGAAGTTATGGTGTCTATTATGCGCGCACCAAGGACTTTTACACGTGAAAATATAGTGGAAATTAACTGTCACGGTGGACTTGTTTCAGTAAATAAAGTATTGCAACTTATTCTAGCACAAGGAGTACGATTGGCAGAACCGGGCGAATTTACAAAACGTGCTTTTTTAAATGGACGTATCGATTTATCACAAGCAGAAGCGGTTATGGATTTGATTCGAGCAAAAACAGATCGTGCGATGAATGTAGCAATTAATCAAATGGAAGGGCGATTATCTAAATTAATTGGTCTTTTGCGTCAAGAAATATTAGAAACATTAGCTCATGTTGAGGTAAATATAGATTATCCAGAATACGATGATGTAGAAGAGATGACACATAATATTTTAATTGAGAAAGCGACGCATGTTCGTTCGGAAATCGAAAAAATATTAGAAACATCAAAACAAGGGAAAATTTTACGTGAAGGTATTGCTACGGCAATTATCGGTAGACCTAACGTTGGGAAATCATCGTTATTAAATAGTCTTGTTCAGGAGAAAAAGGCAATTGTAACTGATATTGCAGGAACAACTCGTGATGTTATTGAAGAGTACGTTAACGTGCGTGGTGTACCTCTTAAACTTATAGATACAGCCGGTATTCGGGAGACAGAAGATGTTGTTGAACGAATTGGTGTGGAACGTTCAAAAGAAATGATGAGCCAAGCGGATTTAGTATTAGTTGTTGTAAACTATAGCGAGGCTTTAACAAATGAGGATGAAGATCTATTCCGTGCGGTACAAGGAAAAGAATTTATTGTTATTGTGAATAAGACTGATTTACCGCAAGCGATTGATATGGAACGTGTTACAGAGTTAGCCGCGGGAAATCGTGTTATTACAACATCCTTAATTGAAGAACAAGGAATAGATGAACTCGAAAAGGCAATAGCTGATTTATTCTTTGAAGGAACAATCGATTCTGCAGATATGACATATGTTTCTAATGCGAGACATATTGGATTATTAACACAAGCAGGAAAAACAATCGGTGATGCAGTTGAGGCGATTGAAAATGGTGTACCAATTGATATGGTACAAATTGATTTAACAAGAACGTGGGAAATACTTGGTGAAATTACTGGGGACACAGTGCATGAAAGCTTAATTGACCAGTTGTTCTCTCAATTTTGTTTAGGAAAATAATATAGTGAAGTTTTAGAAAGATAGAGATTATTAGGAGGAATAAACAATGGGATACAATGCCGGTTCATACGATGTCATAGTAATCGGTGCAGGTCATGCAGGATGTGAAGCTGGTCTTGCGGCAGCACGAATGGGCTCAAAAACATTAATGTTAACAATTAACTTGGATATGGTAGCATTCATGCCATGTAACCCTTCTGTTGGTGGACCAGCAAAAGGGATTGTTGTTCGTGAAATTGATGCATTAGGCGGAGAAATGGGACGTAATATTGATAAAACTCATATTCAAATGCGTATGCTAAATACAGGTAAGGGACCAGCCGTACGTGCACTTCGAGCGCAAGCTGATAAATTCTCTTACCAACATGAATTAAAGAAAACAATTGAAGAAACACCAAACTTAACGTTGTTCCAAGGAATGGTAGAGCGTTTAATTGTTGAAGAAGGTGTATGTAAAGGGGTAGTTACACAAGCTGGTGCAGAATATACAGCAAAAACAGTTGTAATTACAACTGGAACATTTTTACGCGGCGAGATTATCATGGGCGACTTAAAATATTCAAGCGGTCCAAATAATCAGCAGCCGTCTATTACATTATCTGAGCATTTAGAGGAGCTTGGATTTGATCTTGTTAGATTTAAAACAGGGACACCTCCGCGTGTAAACAGTAATACAATTGACTACAGTAAAACAGAAATTCAACCAGGTGATGATAAGCCACGTGCGTTCTCTTTTGAAACAACGAAATTTATTATGGATCAAATTCCATGTTGGTTGACATATACAAGTACAGAAACACACCGTTTAATAGATGAAAATTTACATCGTTCAGCTATGTATTCTGGTATGATTAAAGGAACAGGTCCTAGATACTGTCCTTCTATTGAAGACAAAGTAGTAAGATTTAATGATAAACCACGTCATCAAATTTTCTTAGAGCCAGAAGGGCGTAATACACAAGAAGTATATGTACAAGGTTTATCCACAAGCTTACCAGAAGATGTACAACGTGACATGCTTAGAACAATTCCAGGCCTAGAAAATGTAGAAATGATGCGTACAGGTTATGCAATTGAATATGATGCAATTGTGCCAACACAACTATGGCCAACACTTGAAACGAAAAAGATTAAAAATTTATATACAGCAGGACAAATTAATGGAACTTCTGGTTACGAAGAGGCGGCCGGACAAGGGCTTATGGCTGGAATTAATGCAGCATGCCGTTCTTTAGGTAAAGAAGAAGTTGTTTTAGGTCGCGAGGATGCTTATATTGGCGTCTTAATTGATGATCTTGTAACGAAAGGTACAAATGAACCATATCGTTTATTAACGTCTCGTGCAGAATACCGTCTATTATTACGCCACGATAATGCTGATCTTCGTTTAACTGAAGTTGGTCGTAAAATTGGATTAATTAAAGAAGAGCGCTATGAGCGATTTACAAATAAAAAATTACAAATTGAACAGGAAAAGGAACGTTTAAGCAGCATTATTATTAAACCACGTCCTGAAGTTCAAGAATTAATTCGCAATATTGGCGGAAGTGAATTGAAAGATGGAATACGTGCAAGTGACTTATTACGTCGTCCAGAGATGACATATGAGCATATTCATCTTTTAGTACCAAGTGAAGTAGAATTAAGTGATGAAGTTAAAGAACAAGTTGAAATTCAGATTAAGTATGAAGGATATATTGAAAAATCTTTACAGCAAGTAGAGCGTATGAAGAAAATGGAGAATAAAAAAATCCCTGTAGATATTGATTATGATGCGATTTCTAGCATTGCTTCAGAAGCTAGACAGAAATTGAAAGATGTTCGTCCACTTTCAATGGGGCAGGCTTCACGTATTTCTGGCGTAAATCCAGCGGATATTTCCATTTTACTTGTGTATATAGAACAAGGAAAAATTGCACGCGTATCGAACCAATAAATAGTAAGGAGATATTGCTAGATGAACATAGAACAATTTCAATCTATGCTAGAAGAGAAGGGAATCACCCTCTCTTCTAGACAGTTAGAGCAGTTCAAAATCTACTTTGAAACATTAGTAGAGTGGAATGAAAAAATGAACTTAACGGCTATTACAGAAAAAGAAGAAGTATATTTAAAACACTTTTTTGATTCCATTACTGCTGCTTTTTATTATGATTTTTCAAAACCATTCTCAATTTGCGATGTTGGTGCAGGTGCTGGATTCCCAAGTATTCCTTTAAAAATTTGTTTCCCGCATTTAAAAATAACAATTGTAGATTCGTTGCAAAAACGTATTAATTTCTTAAATCACTTAGCACAAAGGTTAGAATTAAGTGATGTTGCATTTTGTCACGATCGTGCTGAAACGTTTGGGAAAAAAGAAGGTGTACGTGAATCATACGATATTGTAATGGCACGTGCAGTTGCGCGTCTTTCTGTATTAAGTGAGCTATGTTTACCGTTTGTAAAAGTTGGAGGAACATTCATTGCAATGAAAGGTGCAGCAGCAAATGAAGAAATTGAAAATGGTAAGTATGCTTTAGAGGTGCTAGGCGGAGAGTTAAAAGAGATGTCTACGTTCCAATTACCGTTTGAAGAGAGTGAACGTAATATTTTATTAATCGAGAAAAAGCGCAAGACACCAAAGAAATATCCACGCAAACCGGGAACACCCAATAAATTACCTATTGAAAAATAAATCTTATTAGACGTAAGATTAAATTATATAAATGAAAACGTAAATGTTTCATAGGAAACATTTTATGGAGAATAGTCAATAGGCCTAAAAGGTGGTGGAATATGTATGAAAAATACGTTTTCTCGTTTATTTGGCTTTGGAGATAAAGAGAGCGAATTCGAATTACAAGACGAAAGCCATGAAGAGATAGATAAAAAGGTATATGAAGAAATACAAGAAATTCCGATAGTAAATATTACCCCTAACCGTTATCAACCAAGAACAGTTTTTGATGATGCGCGTATTGATGAGCTAGCATTAACAATTCGTACACATGGACTTATTCAGCCAATTGTTGTAAGGCAATATGAGGATGATAAGTACGAGATTATTGCTGGAGAAAGACGTTTTCGCGCGGCAACAAAGTTAGGTTGGGAAAAGGTTCCTGCAATTATAAAGAACTTAAATGATACAGAGACAGCTTCTGTAGCTTTAATTGAAAACTTGCAACGTGAGGAACTAACGGCAATCGAGGAAGCTGTGGCATATCAAAAGCTGATTGAGTTACATAATTTAACACAAGAAGCATTGGCACAACGACTTGGAAAAGGACAATCTACAATCGCAAATAAGTTGCGATTGTTAAAGTTGCCTGAAGAAATAAAAAGTGCATTATTAGAAAAAAGCATTACAGAACGTCATGCCCGCGCTCTCATTCCTTTAAAAAATGAGGAATTACAACTGAAAGTTTTACAGGAAATTGTGGAGAAACAACTAAATGTAAAGCAAACAGAAGAACGAATTGCGAAGTTACTAGAGGAAGCGAAACCGAAGCGTAAGGCAAAGCAAAAAGCAGTAAGTCGAGATACGAGGATTGCTATGAATACAATTAGACAATCTTTACAAATGGTTACTGAAAGTGGTTTGAATGTTAATTCTGAGGAAGAAGAATTTGATGAGTACTATCAAATTACAATTAAAATTCCAAAGAAAAAATAATAATGACGTGCTAGAGACCTTATCCTATTGGAGAGGTCTCTTTTACTATATTTTCTTGTTAAATGAAGAAGGAGTTTAGAAATAAATTTTGAAGTTTAATAAAGGACGTAAAAGAAAAAGTTTTATTTCATGTTACAATAAACGTAATTGTTACTAGAATAAGATAGAAAGGTTGAAAGTAGGTGACATCATGGGAAAAATCATTGCTATTGCTAATCAAAAAGGCGGTGTTGGAAAAACAACAACATCTGTTAATTTAGGGGCTGGATTGGCGCAAGTAGGTAAAAAAGTCCTTCTTGTAGATATTGATGCTCAAGGAAATGCAACGACTGGTGTGGGAATTGAAAAATCTGAATTAGATCAATGTATTTACAACGTTCTTGTGGAAGATGCAGATGTTCAAGGGGTTATACAGAAAACCGCAACTGAAAACTTAGATGTTCTACCCGCTACAATTCAATTAGCTGGTGCTGAAATTGAATTGGTACCGACTATTTCCCGGGAAGTACGTTTGCAAAGAGCATTACAGCCAGTTCGTGATGAATATGACTATATTATTATCGACTGTCCCCCATCTTTAGGGTTATTAACGATTAATGCATTAACAGCAGCAGATTCTGTTATTATTCCTGTACAGTGTGAATATTACGCACTAGAAGGGTTAAGTCAGCTATTAAATACAGTTCGACTTGTACAAAAACATTTAAATAAAAATTTAGCAATTCAAGGTGTATTGTTAACAATGTTGGATGCCCGTACAAATTTAGGGATCCAAGTTATAGATGAAGTGAAAAAGTATTTTAGGGATAAAGTATATCGCTCGATTATTCCGCGTAATGTACGCTTGAGCGAGGCTCCAAGTCATGGGAAACCTATTATGCAGTATGACGCTAAATCAAGAGGAGCAGAAGTATATATAGATTTAGCAGAGGAAGTGATTGCAGGTGGCTAAAGGATTAGGAAGAGGAATTAATGTGTTTTTTCCTGATTTAGATGTGAAAGAAGAGGAAACAATTCAGGAGATTCTTGTAACTGAATTAAGGCCGAATCCATATCAACCGCGTAAACACTTTAATAAAGAGGCGATTCAGGAATTAGCAATTTCGATTAAGGAACACGGTATTCTACAACCATTAATTGCTAGGAAGAGTATTAAAGGATATGAAATTGTTGCAGGTGAAAGACGATTTCGTGCTGCAAAAGAGGCTGGTTTAGAAAAAGTACCTGCGGTTGTAAGACAATTAACTGAACAGCAAATGATGGAATTTGCTTTGTTAGAAAACTTACAACGAGAAGATTTAAATCCTATGGAAGAGGCAATGGCATACCAGATGTTAATGAATGAGCTAAATGTAACGCAAGAACAATTAGCGAAACGTCTTGGTAAAAGCAGACCTTACATTGCAAATTATACTAGGTTATTAAGCCTACCTTCTTTCGTACAAGATATGAT
This sequence comes from Bacillus sp. HMSC036E02, assembly GCF_001836235.1. Classification (NCBI taxonomy): domain Bacteria; kingdom Bacillati; phylum Bacillota; class Bacilli; order Caryophanales; family Bacillaceae; genus Bacillus; species Bacillus sp. HMSC036E02. The sequence goes on from NZ_KV827810.1 coordinate 18,133, forward strand.
TGCAAATGGTCAACTTTCAATGGCGCATGGGAGAACTTTACTTACGATAAAAGATGAAGAACAATTGAAGTCCTTATTGAAACGCATTGAAAAAGAAGGATTAAATGTTCGTCAATTAGAGAAAATCGTCCAAGAGATTAATCAACACGTTTCACGTGAAACAAAAAAAGTGAAAAAAGAGCGAAATATATTTTTCGTAGAACGTGAAACGTTCTTAAGAGAAAAGTTTGGCACAGATGTGAAAATTAAAGAGACGAAAAAAGAAAAAGGTAAAATCGAAATTGAATTTTTTAATAAAGAAGATTTAAATCGTATTTTAGAACTATTAGCACAGAAAAATTAAAAAGCAAACCATCTTATTATTTATAGATGGTTTGCTTTTTTTAATGCGGATAATTTTTGATCCGTCTCTTTTATACTTTGTGCGATTACATCAGCCATTTTCATGACTAAACTTAATCTTGTATTTTGAAGAACGAAAAACTCCATAAACCCATTTAGATTGACGATACCGTGTATGTGCAAATCACCAACTGCAGGTAATTTCTTATTCATGGCAGCTCCAGGTTTACTAGGTCCCTTTCCAGTAGTGATTGATCCGATATTTTGGGACTTTCCTAAACATGCATCAACAGCAATTATAAATGCAGTAGGATATTCTTTCTGTATATTCTGAATTTTCTCTTCTAAATTTAGCGCATGTACTGGCTCATCTAGTGTACCGAATACTTGGAGGTTTTGGATGTCTATTTGTTCAAGTTTTGTACCAACTAATGGGCCGAGTGCGTCACCTGTAGAGCGATCTGTGCCGATACAAACGAGAATGAGTGGTATATTAGTTTTAATAGGAATATGGGTAAGTAAGAAATTACTGATTATCTCGGAGGCTTCTAGATCTTGGTGCATAACGTTTTGAGTTTCTTTCTCAAAAAATGGTAAGCGAAAACTTCCAATATTCATGAAGCACCCATCCTTTTAATAAATTTTCAATATATGTTATATGGTGAGGAAAATGGAAAGTTATAAGTGCATAATTTTTGCAAAATGTGAATGAAAACGGAAATAATAGTACTAGTATATATATATTCGTTCCATTTTATACCTGGATGTCGGGGATAAAATAGGATTAAAATCATAAAATTTTTTCAGCAATTAGGGGACTTCTGATACAATAATAAGGGTAACTAAAAAGAAATTTTAGCTAGAGAGGTAGAGGTACATGGATTTATTAGCGAAGTGGTTTAATTCTATGAAACAGTATTTATTAGATGCTGATCGTTGGGCTCATATTGGAGTTGCGACATTAAAAATATGTATTATTTTAACAATTGGTGCAGTTGTTGTGCGAATTGCAAGAGCGGTTGTACGAAATGCGTTTCGCATGGGAAGTCGTTCTCCAATTCAAATTTCAGAACGTCGTACAGTTACAGTAGCGAAATTACTTGAAAATATTGTAGCGTACGTTGTTATGTTCATTATGCTAATTGCTATTTTAGGTGTGTTTGATATTAATGCATCAGGTTTATTAGCGGGTGCTGGGGTAATTGGTTTAGCAGTCGGATTTGGTGCTCAAAGTTTAGTGAAAGATGTTATTACAGGTTTATTTATTTTGTTAGAAGATCAGTTTTCGGTTGGCGATTATGTTAAAATCGGTCAATTTGAAGGAGTCGTTTTAGAAATTGGACTTCGTACAACGAAAGTAAAGAGTTGGACAGGTGAAATTCATACTTTACCAAATGGAAGTATTGTTCAAGTTACTAACTACTCAGTTAGTAATAGTGTAGCGTTTGTTGATGTATCTATTTCATATGAGGCTGATATTGCGAAAGCAGAGCAAGTTATTGAAGATTTATTAGTAGAATTACCTTCAAAGTACGAAAAAATGGTAACAACACCTCAATTATTAGGTGTGCAAACATTAGCTGCATCAGAAGTTATATTACGTGTTATTGCTGAAGTAGAACCGATGCAACATGCAGTTATTGCAAGGGCACTTCGTAAAGAGATTAAAAATCGTCTTGATTTACATGGAATTGAAATTCCATATCCACGTATGGTTTTATATAATCGTGAAGAATTAGTTAGTGGAAAAGCAATTTAGTATGGAGAGGAGTTTGGAGAGTGGAGCAAAAGGAATATAACTTGTATGATGTTGTGGAAATGAAGAAAGCCCATCCATGTGGCGAGAATCGTTGGAAAATTATTCGTATGGGAATGGATATCCGCATTAAGTGCGAGGGGTGTGACCATTCAGTAATGATTCCTCGAAGAGAGTTTGATCGTAAGGTGAAAAAAATACTTGTGAAGCACGAAGAATAGAGGGAGAGTAACAGTTACAGTAGGTAACTGTTACTTTTTTTCGTTTGGCGGAAACTTGTCATTTTTTTCGTTACTATCTATAATGATGAAAGATTGAGACATAGGAGTGAAAAATATGGGATTAACGGCTGGGATTGTTGGATTACCTAACGTAGGGAAGTCCACTTTATTTAATGCAATTACACAAGCAGGAGCAGAATCTGCGAACTATCCATTCTGTACAATTGATCCAAACGTAGGGATTGTAGAAGTACCAGATGAGCGTTTAAATAAATTAACGGAATTAGTAGAACCGAAAAAGACTGTTCCGACTGTATTCGAGTTTACTGATATTGCAGGTATTGTAAAAGGTGCTAGTAAAGGTGAAGGTTTAGGAAATAAATTCTTATCTCACATTCGTCAAGTAGATGCAATTTGCCAAGTTGTTCGTTGTTTTGAAGACGAAAATATTACGCACGTTTCAGGGAAAGTAGATCCAATTGATGATATTGAAACAATCAATTTAGAGCTAATTTTAGCGGACTTAGAGTCTGTTGATAAGCGTATCGAGCGTGTTGCGAAATTAGCAAGACAAAAAGATAAAGAAGCAGTATATGAGCATGAAATTTTAGTTCGTTTAAAAGAAGCTTTTGAAGAGGGAAAACCGGCTCGTACTGTTGAATTTACAGAAGAGCAGATGAAGGTTGTTAAAGGCCTTCATTTACTTACAACAAAAGAAATGTTATACGTAGCGAATGTAAGTGAAGACGATGTTATCGATCCTTCGGAAAATAAATACGTACAAATGGTAAAAGAATTTGCAGCAAATGAAAATTCTCAAGTAATCGTTGTATGTGCAAAAATCGAATCAGAAATCGCTGAATTAGACGAAGAAGAGAAAAAAGTATTCCTTGAAGAATTAGGAATTGAAGAGTCTGGTTTAGATCAATTAATTCGTGCAGCATATGACCTATTAGGACTTGCTACTTACTTTACAGCTGGCGTTCAAGAAGTACGTGCTTGGACATTTAAACAAGGAATGAAGGCACCGCAATGTGCTGGTGTTATTCATACAGACTTTGAGCGTGGATTTATTCGTGCAGAAACAGTTTCTTACGATGACTTAATGACAAACGGTTCTATGACAGCTGCAAAAGAAGCTGGAAAAGTACGTTTAGAAGGAAAAGAATATATCGTAAAAGACGGAGATGTTATGCACTTCCGTTTTAACGTTTAATTTAATATTTCCTAGGAAAAATAAAGATATGAGCTTGGCAAATATATTATATGTTTGCCAAGTTTTTTATGTATTGGTGAGTTGATTCATATAACTTACTATGATATAATCTAAACTCGTGAGTAATTACTATAAATTAATTGCTCCTTGCCCATTACGGGCCGTTTAGACCAAAAGGAGGTGAAAGTGTAATGAGAAAGTACGAAATTATGTACATCATTCGTCCTGGCGTTGAAGAAGAAGCTCAAAAAGCTTTAGTTGAACGTTTTGCAGGTGTTTTAACAAACAATGGTGCAGAAATCATTAACACGAAAGAGTGGGGTAAGCGTCGTTTAGCTTACGAAATCAACGACTTACGTGAAGGTTTCTACATGATCTTAAACGTGAAATCTAACGCAGAAGCGATTAATGAATTCGACCGTTTAGCTAAGATCAACGAAGACATCCTTCGTCATATCGTTGTTAAAGAAGAAGAAAAATAATTGATATATAAGGGAGAGTGGTTCGATTGATGAATCGTGTTATCCTCGTTGGTCGTTTAACTAAGGACCCTGACTTACGTTACACGCCCAATGGTGTTGCAGTAGCTACTTTTACGTTAGCTGTGAATCGCGCATTTGCCAATCAACAAGGTGAGCGTGAAGCTGACTTTATTAATTGTGTAATATGGCGTAAACAAGCAGAAAACGTAGCAAATTATTTAAAAAAAGGTAGCTTAGCAGGCGTAGATGGACGTCTTCAAACTCGTAATTACGAGGGACAAGATGGTAAACGTGTATACGTAACAGAAGTTCTTGCGGAAAGCGTGCAATTTTTAGAGCCGCGTAATGGCGGTGGGGAGCAACGTGGTTCATTTAATCAGCAACCATCAGGAGCTGGTTTCGGTAACCAAGGCTCTAACCCATTTGGTCAATCTAGTAATTCAGGTAACCAAGGTAACTCTGGATTTACGAAGAATGACGATCCATTTTCAAATGTAGGTCAACCGATCGACATTTCCGACGACGATTTACCGTTCTAATACAGTAAATTTGTTAGTTTTAACAAAGAATGGAGGGAAATAGACATGGCAGGACGCAAAGGTGGACGTGCGAAACGTCGTAAGGTGTGTTTCTTCACAGCTAACGGCATCACTCGCATTGACTATAAAGATGTTGATTTATTAAAACGTTTCGTTTCTGAGCGTGGTAAAATTTTACCTCGTCGTGTAACAGGAACAAGCGCGAAATACCAACGCAAACTTACAGTTGCAATTAAACGTGCTCGTCAAATGGCACTTTTACCATATGTTGGTGAATAATAGCGTATGAAATGCACAGTAGAGTCGGACTCTACTGTGCATTTTGCTATGCTTTTCTTTTTTGAAAGAGAGGTTAAAATGTGAAACAAGCAAGATTTATTACTGAAGGTGCCGCGTTGTTGACTATATATGTAATGTTATTGTTTATATCTATGTATGTTCCGATTTTGGGTACAGTTGTAACTTTTGCGTTGCCGTTACCATTTATACTATTAATGATAAGACATAAACTATCTAATGTGCTCGTGGTTTTTGTAGCGGCACTTTTTGTTACTATTATTGTGAGTCAACCGATGAATTTAGTGAAGATAATTATGTTTGGATTGATAGGGATTGTTTTAGGATATATGTATAAAACAAGAAAAAAGCCAGTGGAAATCTTAATAGCTGGGACGCTTGCATAATTAATTGGTTTTGTACTTATTTATGTTGCGAGTATAAAGTTTTTCAACATAGATATAATGAAGCAAATGCAAAGTATATTTAGTGAAAGTATGGCGAAAAGCGAAAAGATAGTAAGTGCTACAGGTATGCCGATTAGTAAGGAACAAAAAGAGTTACTTGCACAAATGAATGATATATTACAATCGTTACTTCCGAGTATACTTGTGCTAGTTTCAGTATGTTTTTCTTGGATTACAGTGATAATATCAGGTAGTGTTTTGAAAAAGTTAAAACATGACGTTATATCTTGGCCTAAATTTAAAGATATACAATTACCAAAGAGTATCATTTGGTATTACGTTATATTTATTTTGTTAGCAACTTTTATAAAAGTAGAACCAACATCATATTTACATATGGTATTTTCTAACCTAAATGTCATATTTGCACTATTGCTTGTACTGCAAGGTCTGACATTTATCGCCTTTTTAGCGTATAGAAAAGGTTTTACTAAAGGGGTTCCTATTATTAGTTTTATTGCATGCATGTTTATTCCGATGCTGTTTCCTCTTGTGACAATCTTAGGTATAATTGACTTAGGGATTTCATTGCGTTCTAAAATAGGGGGATAAAATAATATTCCTTATACTATTTTAATCTGTTTAACTAACTGGAAGGTGAGTTAGTTTTACTTTATAGGAGTTGTATACATGCCTGAATTTGATAAGAAACAGTGGTTTTTATATCCTGTTTATGTATTGGCATTTTTTGTGTTTGTGCTCATTTCAATTCTCTGTTATTTTCATTTAATTATGGGGATAGCTGCTTTTGTCATTTTTTGTATCGTATTCTTTATCGTTATACGATTTGAACTTAATTTTCAAAGGAATTTCGAAAAGCATACGACAGATATGATTACAAGGGTAAAGAAAGTGAGTAATGAAGCATTTAACCAGATGCCGATTGGTATTTTGTTATACAATAAGGATTATGGGATTGATTGGGCAAATCCTTATTTATCTTCATGTCTGGGACAGCATGCATTAGCTGGATGGCACCTTTACGATGTATCAGAAACATTACTTCTTTTCATTAAAGGAGAAACTTCTGATGATATAGTCTCTTTAAATAATCGAAAGTTTCGCGTTTTTGTAAGGAAAGAAGAAAAGTTAATTTATTTCTTTGATGTAACGGAACAAACAGAAATCGAAAAGATGTACGAGGATCAAAGGACTGTTTTAGCTGTCATCTATTTGGATAATTATGATGAAGTTACACAAGGATTAGATGATCAATTACGTACGAATATAACAAGTCTTGTGACATCGCGACTAAATGAATGGGCACTTAAGTATGGTGCGTATTTAAAACGTGCATCTTCAGAAAGATTCTTCGTTGTGCTAAATGAAAGTATTTTGACGCAGATGGAGAAAGGGAAATTTAGCATTTTAGATCAGGTGCGTGAAGAAACATCTAAAAGGAATATACCACTTACATTAAGTGTGGGTGTCGGATCAGGTGATTTACCTTTATCAGAGCTTGGAGCAATGGCTCAATCTGGTTTAGATCTTGCGCTTGGGCGTGGGGGAGACCAAGTAGCTATTAAACAAGCGACAGGTAAAGTTAAGTTCTATGGAGGTAAGACAAATCCGGTTGAAAAACGTACCCGTGTACGCGCTAGGGTCATTTCGCATGCGTTAAAGGATTTAGTATTAGAAAGTAGTAATGTCATTATTATGGGGCATAGGGCTCCCGATATGGACGCAATTGGTGCTGCGATTGGTATTTTAAAAGTAGCTCAATTAAATGAGCGTAAAGGATATATTGTGTTAGATGAAAATGATTCCGATAAAGGAATTAAGCGTTTGATGGACAAAGTGAAACAAAATGAGGAGTTATGGTCTCGTTTTATTACTCCAGAGCAAGCGATGGAATTTGCAAATGATGAGTCGTTACTTGTTGTTGTCGATACGCATAAACCTTCGATGGTGATGGAGCAAAAACTGTTACGTAAAATTGAAAATGTAGTAGTTATTGATCATCATCGCCGTGGAGAAGATTTTATTGAAGACCCATTGCTAGTTTATATGGAACCATATGCTTCTTCAACAGCAGAATTGGTTACAGAATTACTTGAGTATCAACCTAAAAATTTAAAGATGACAATGTTAGAAGCGACGGCATTGTTAGCGGGTATTATTGTCGACACGAAAAGTTTCACATTCCGGACAGGGGCTCGTACATTTGATGCTGCTTCTTATTTACGCTCGCATGGTGCAGATACTGTACTTGTACAAGAACTTTTAAAGGAAGATATGGATCAGTATTTACGGGTTGCAAAAGCTATAAAAAATGCGTACATTTATAAAAATGGAATTGCGATTGCTAAAGTTGATAGTGATGATTACTACGATCAAGTGCTTATTGCGCAATCGGCAGACACGTTATTAACGATGACAGGGATTATTGCATCATTTGTTGTTGCGAAACGTGGCGAGAACCTCATTGGAATTAGCAGCAGGTCTTTAGGTGAAGTGAATGTGCAGCTAATTATGGAAAACTTAGGCGGTGGCGGGCATTTGACGAATGCAGCCACACAGATGAAAAATGTTACAGTAGATGAAGCTGAGGAGAAGCTTCGATTTGTTATTGATGACTATTTACAGGGAGGCACACAATCATGAAAGTAATTTTTCTAAAAGACGTAAAAGGTAAAGGTAAAAAAGGAGAAGTAAAAAACGTACCAGATGGCTATGCAAATAACTTCTTATTAAAACAAGGATTAGCTGCTGAAGCAACAAATAGCAGTATGAAAACTTTAGAAGCTCAAAAGCGTAAAGAAGAAAAAGATGCAGCAGCAGAGCTTGAAAATGCAAAAGAGTTAAAAGAGACTTTAGAGAAATTAACTGTAGAATTAAAGGCAAAATCTGGAGAAGGTGGCCGTTTATTTGGTTCTATCACAAGCAAACAAATCGTAGATGCAATGCAAAAATCACACAAGATTAAGCTTGATAAACGTAAATTTGAAATGGACGATGCAATCCGCGCGTTAGGTTATACAAACGTTACTGTGAAATTGCATCCACAAGTAACAGCAACAGTAAAAGTTCATGTTAGTGAACAATAAAAATAAATTAAGCAAGGAGGATTGCGTATGAGTGATGTACTTGCTGATCGTACCCCTCCGCATAATATAGAGGCTGAGCAGGCGGTTTTAGGGGCCATATTGATTGATCAAGATGCGTTAACTTCAGCATCAGAGTTATTGGTACCTGATTCGTTCTATCGAACGAAACATCAAAAGATTTTTGAAGTCATGCTTGGGCTATCTGATAAGGGAGAGCCGATCGACTTAGTAATGATGACATCAGCAATGGCTGATCAAGGATTACTAGAAGAAGTTGGTGGGGTTTCTTACTTAGCAGAGTTAGCAGAAGTTGTGCCAACTGCAGCTAACGTAGAATATTACGCACGCATCATCGCTGAAAAGGCGCTTTTACGTCGTTTAATTCGCACGGCGACTCATATTGTATCGGATGGATACGAGAGAGAAGATGATGTGGATGGTCTTTTAAATGAGGCTGAGAAAAAAATATTAGAAGTATCCCATCAAACGAATGCAAAAGCATTCCAAAACATTAAAGATGTTCTTGTAGATGCTTATGACAAAATTGAACTTTTGCATAATCAAAAGGGTGAAGTTACTGGGATACCAACTGGGTTTACTGAATTAGATAAGATGACAGCAGGTTTCCAACGAAATGATTTAATTATCGTGGCAGCACGTCCATCAGTAGGGAAAACGGCATTTTCATTAAATATTGCACAAAACGTAGCGACGAAAACGGATGAAAATGTAGCGATTTTTAGTTTGGAGATGGGTGCTGATCAGCTTGTTATGCGTATGCTTTGTGCAGAAGGAAATATTGATGCACAAAGACTTCGTACTGGTTCATTAACTTCCGATGATTGGGCAAAATTAACAATGGCAATGGGGAGTCTCTCAAATGCTGGTATATATATTGATGATACGCCAGGTATTAAAGTAAATGAGATTCGAGCAAAATGTCGTAGATTAAAGCAAGAACAAGGTCTTGGTATGATTTTGATTGACTATTTGCAGCTTATTCAAGGAAGTGGGAAATCAGGAGAAAACCGTCAGCAGGAAGTATCTGAGATTTCTCGTACCTTAAAAGGGATTGCACGTGAATTGCAAGTACCTGTTATTGCTCTATCACAGTTATCTCGTGGTGTAGAATCTCGTCAAGATAAACGCCCGATGATGTCTGATATTCGTGAATCTGGAAGTATTGAGCAGGATGCTGATATTGTAGCTTTCCTATATCGTGAAGACTACTATGATCGAGAAACGGAAAATAAAAATACAATTGAAATTATTATTGCAAAACAGCGTAACGGTCCAGTAGGTTCAGTGGAACTTGCATTCGTCAAAGAGTTCAATAAGTTCGTTAACTTAGAACGTCGTTTTGAGGATGGACATGCTCCACCGGCATAAAGGCAGTATAAAAAAGAAACACATTTCTTATAATAAGATGTGTTTCTTTTTTTTTATAAGAAAGATAAGGCTTTCATAAGTTAAATGTATAATTCTTACGAACGAAAATGTTTTTTTGTGAAAAAATGTTCGCTTTTCGGTTGACTTCTCTTTCGGTTTTGGTACAATTATATTGTTTGAATAGATCGTTTGAAAATTGCGGAGGTGCTTTAATAATGTCTTCAGTAGTAGTTGTAGGAACACAATGGGGCGATGAAGGAAAAGGTAAAATCACTGATTTTCTTTCTGAGCATGCGGAAGTAGTTGCAAGATATCAAGGTGGAAATAACGCGGGACATACAATTGTTTTCGGCGGAGTTAAATATAAATTACACTTAATTCCATCTGGTATTTTCTATAAAGAGAAAATTTGTGTAATCGGAAACGGATTAGTAGTAGATCCAAAAGCATTACTTGAAGAGTTAAAATACTTACACGATCGTGGTGTAAGTACTGATAATTTACGTGTAAGTAACCGTGCACATGTTATTTTACCTTACCACTTAAAGCAAGATGAGTTAGAAGAAGCAAGTAAAGGTGATAACAAAATCGGTACAACGAAAAAAGGTATCGGTCCTGCATATATGGATAAAGCTGCTCGTATTGGTATTCGTATGGCTGATCTTTTAGACCGTGAAGCATTTAAAGAGAAGCTTGAGCGCAATTTAGTAGAAAAAAATCGTTTATTTGAAAAAATGTACGATACAGAAGGTTTCACTGTAGAAGAAATTTTCGAAGAGTACTTCGAGTACGGGCAACAAATCGCGCAATATGTATGTGATACATCTGTTGTATTAAATGATGCATTAGATAATAATCACCGTGTATTATTTGAAGGTGCGCAAGGTGTTATGCTTGATATTGACCACGGTACGTACCCGTTCGTTACATCTTCTAACCCAATTGCTGGTGGTGTAACAGTTGGAACTGGAGTTGGTCCTGCGAAAGTTACTCGCGTTGTAGGTGTATGTAAAGCATATACAAGCCGCGTTGGTGATGGTCCATTCCCTACTGAGCTTCATGATGAAATTGGTCATCAAATTCGTGAAGTTGGTCGCGAGTATGGAACGACAACTGGTCGTCCACGCCGCGTAGGTTGGTTCGATAGCGTTGTTGTAAGACATGCACGTCGTGTTAGTGGTTTAACGGATCTATCATTAAATTCTATCGACGTTTTAACAGGTATTCCAACTCTTAAAATTTGTGTTGCTTACAAATACAATGGTGAAGTTATTGATGAAGTTCCAGCTAACTTAAACATTTTAGCAAAATGTGAGCCTGTATATGAAGAGCTTCCAGGTTGGGAAGAAGATATTACTGGTGTAAAATCATTAGATGAACTTCCTGAAAATGCACGAAAATACGTAGAACGTGTTTCTGAGTTAACAGGAATTCAAATATCTATGTTCTCAGTTGGACCAGATCGTAACCAAACAAATATTGTTCGTAACGTATACGAAGCTTAATTAATAGTGTTTAGAAAAAACTCATGTCCGCATGAGTTTTTTCTTATTCTTTTATAAAAAAACGAAAAAAGTATTGCAATAAATACAGAATACATGTTATGATACATCTTGTCGTCACGAAAATATGACGTTGGTGAGTATGAGCCATTAGCTCAGTTGGTAGAGCATC
>NZ_KV827811.1:0-2879 GCF_001836235.1 Bacillus sp. HMSC036E02
ATTCTATGCAGCTGCTCGTACTTTAGACTAGTATACATAGAACCAGTTTAAGCGTATTGAGGAAGAACGATCAGAGAGTTTGGGGATTAAGGAGTTTTGTCATAATATCATCGTTTGCAAATACAAAGTCACAAAATGCCTACCTAGGGAAATAGGTAGGTATTTTTAATGCAGAAAAAAGACACCCAAAGGTGCCTTTTACGCTGTAATAAATTTAAATACATAGTACATAAAGAATAACAAAGATAGACTTGCTAATCTGCCAGCAATTGATTCTTTCATAAATTTCATAAGTATCACTTTGACAATCAATGCTAAGAATAACGGTATAAACAGTACCATAGCAAGTTTGATAGCTAAGTCGTTTATAGTTGGATTAAACGCTTCAAAGTTAATAATGATATTCACTTATCCCTCTTTTTATCTGTTTATATTTATAATTAGATTTATATTGTTTTGACTAATAAAGAGACGTTAATTTGAGAACCATTTATTTTTGGATTATAAGAGTACTCTCACATTTACGACAAGCGATCTTCTCTTCTTCAAAAATGAATAGATTCTCAGCATCACATTCTGGGCATACAACTGCAAATGGTGTTTTTATATTTTTATAGCATAGGAAAGAAAAGAATGCCATGATTAGAGCAGGTATAATAAGCATCATAATTAAGAATAGGCCCGCGAAAACGCCTGTAATTATGGAAAGTGGTTTCATGAGTTTTCTACCTACGGAGTTTACTTGATTATCCTTTTTACGAAAAGCAGTAACAAGGTAAGTTTGGGTTTCTTTTACTGGCTCAAATGCATTTACCGTATTGTAATCTTGTTCATCCATAGTGGGATAGGAAGTGTTTGGTCCTTGATATCCTCGTTGTATATAATAATTGTTTGACTCAGCTATTCGTGGTGTATACGAGATTCCAGTTCCAGGTACATAAGTTGTTGTTCTTGATTCAGGTGAAATAGAGTTCCCTCCCATACCTGTGTATGTAAAGTTAATTTTCACACCCGGAGAAAACTGGATAATTCTACGAAATTTATAACCCATAATATTGTATCCTCTCCATCTAATTAATATAATTATTTACTAATTATAACATTTTTTAACTTAATATTAATATATTAAGTTAAAACAGAATAATAAAAAAGAGTAATATTGAAGTTTACTAATTTAAGGCGTTTTAGAGTCCTTTTTTATAAAAAAAAAGACACCCAAAGGTGCCTTCCGACTTGAACCACTTTAATTTTAATAATATGTATTGGACTCCCGTCCAAACATTATTTTACTACCTTAAGTAATGTCAGTTGTTAAGAAAAAAAGGCACTCTTTCGAGTACCTTTTTCCTATTCTACTTTTAAATTAATTTCTTTACCTGTCATACCGCCACTAGCTTTTAAGAAAAGTCCTTCAGCATCTTTTGGTATATCAAATACAATTTTCCCTGTCTGTGTTAGACCAGGATTTAATTGTTTTAAGAAGAAGTCAGTTTTTCCACCGTTAGCTAAGTCAAAAGATGATTGACCTTGTACAGAAGATGTGAATTCACGACCTTTGTTATCTACCAATTTAAAGCTGTTAGTATCAACAGTGATAGCGTCTTTTTGATTATTAGTAAGTGTAACTTCTAAAATCTTAAAGACACCTTGTGCTTGTTCTTTTGAGTATTCATTACCCACAGAATCTACTGTTTCCATAGATCCTACAGAGATTTTCACATCAGAAGATACACCTTCTTTTGATACCGCTTTAGTGTCTGTTGAAGTTTGTTCTGTTGAATCTCCACCACCAGCAACCATAGCAATTATTCCGATTACAAATAAAGCTATAATGCCTAGGCATCCAAACTTAAATATTTTTCCCACGTTTGTTCCTCCAATTATGTAAAATGTAAGATTGCCACGTTAATAATAACAAATTAAATATCTTTATATTGTCATATTATGTCGAAAGGAAATAAAAAGATAGTTTAGAAGTTTTAGACTATATTTCTGTCCTATAATTTATTTTTCCCATCTATCTCTTATTCATAAAGAAAAGACACCCTAAGGTGCCTTCCTCTGACTTGAACCATCTTAATTAAAATAATATGTATTGGACTCCCATCCAATTATTATTTTACCATGTTTATTATCTGTTTTATTAAATTATTACTGGGCCTCTTGCTCACCTTTAGCTTTCATTTGTTTTTCATATACATATTTTGCTGTTGAAAAATCAGTAGGAAAATCACGTAGTGCCTTATTTATAATATTTAATTCTTCTTGCGACTTAATTTCAATGTTATTTAAATAGTCAAATGCTTTGGATTGTTTATTTGCAACATAATTTTGAGTAGAATAATCATCTGGGAAGTCTTTCTTAGCTTTTTCTTTAACCTTATTCATAGCTTCTGTTTTGTCGATGTTCTTTACTGGGTTCGCTAATGTTCCAGTAGTTTGTTCCGGTTTAGGTACTTCTTTCTTTTCCGGTTGAGACTCCGGCTTTACGTCTTCTTTTTTAGGCTGTTCTTGTTCTTGCGGTTTAGGTGTTTCTTGACTCGGCTGTGTAGTTTGTTGAAGTGACCTAGTTTGCTCTTTTTCATAGGAGTCTACTTTAGATTTCAACTCTTTGATTTGTGTTTTTAATTCTTGCTGTTCATTAAAGTGTTGATCGATAAGTTTATCCATATCTTTTTGTGAATACTTAGGTTTCATATCTTCTGATTTGGAATCTTTAAAAATAGCTACGGAAGCAATGATAGCTACTAGTACAGCGATAATTCCAATGATTAGTTTTTTGTTCATTTATGTTCCTCCTAAAATACAATAATATTATTATATAACAATTAAATGATTATAGGTAGAAAAAAAGACACCCAAAGGTGCCTTCCTCCGAC
>NZ_KV827812.1:0-949 GCF_001836235.1 Bacillus sp. HMSC036E02
TAAGTGAATATGGTTTATTTAATATTGATATCTGTTTTTTTATAAGAGAAATGATACAACTCTTTAACTAGTATATAAGTATCTAAGAATATTAGGAAATCTCTCTCTCCAGGCTATTTCATTATGAGGAGCGCCTTCAATAATTTTAAATTGATAATTTATACCCTTTTCCTCTATTACGGTCTTAAAGGATAGATTTGACTCAATATAAGCCTTGGAATCAAACGTAACTGTCGATTCCTTTGTTCCTACATCAAAGTAAAAATACTTTATATTTGATAAATTGCTTATTTTGGCGAATCTTTCAATTTCAAGTTGATTTAACCAGTATGCAGAAGAAAGAGCGGCTACCCTTCGAAAAATAGATGGGTATTTTACCATTGCATAAGTTGAGATGAGTCCCCCTGATGAGCTTCCCGCACTTGCTGTATCATCTGTTAGTGTTCTATATTTGTTATCAATATGTGGCTTTAATTCCTTCACTATGAAATCTATATATTTTTCGCCTTCCCCACCTAAGTCGATGGTCTCATCTAATGATAATCCTCGATTTATGGTTTTATTGCTTATCCAAGGTCCATACTCATCAAAACGTTTTGTACCTTCTCCATTGCAATCAATTCCTACAATAATAATGTCTAGACAACTTTCTTGAAGGCAGTCCGTTATTCTCCAACTAGTTCCAAAAAAAGATTCCTCATCTTGAAACAAATTTTGCCCATCGTGCATATATAAAACTGGATAATGTTTAGTTGAGTTCTCGTAACTTTTCGGTAAATACACTCTCACTCGTCTTTGTCTATCTAAAGCTGACATAGTTACTATAAATTCTTCTAGCATATTTAGGCTCCCCTCATTTTTAGCATTACTATTTTATTTAGAATACCATATATTTACTTAATTCAGTTTTAATAGACTAATTGAAGGAATAGTATTGTATATCCTATTC
>NZ_KV827813.1:0-79604 GCF_001836235.1 Bacillus sp. HMSC036E02
TTCTGTTCTTCGGCTTTCTTCTGTTCTTCTGCTTCAATTGCAACGTTTAATTGTTGCTGAAGAGCCTGAATTTGCTCATCAATAGCTTTCAAGCTAATTTCTTTCTCAATATAGTCACGCTTCTCTTTGATACTGCGGAAGCCTTCATTTACATATATGGACACTTGCTGCATCGACTCATCTTTATTTACCTTTAATTCTTCTTGTATTTGATTGTAAGGAGCTTCTATTTCAGTATATACATTTTGCAGGGCTTCCTTCTCAGCAACAATTTTCTCACGCCCTTGTTGCCATACAGAAATCGCCTGTTTTATTTCTTCAATAGAAGTTGCTTTCGATTTTCCCTTCATCGTTCCATACTCACGCTCAATAAACTGTTTATGTTTCTCAGATTGCTCTTTTAACGTATTAACTGTTTTCGGAAATATAATTGCTGTAGAAAGCGTCGCTTCTACTTTCGTTTCATGAATGAACGCCGCTTCTGTATGCGTCATAATTTGAGATCCTAAATAAAACGTAATAGAACACATACACGGCAATATAAGCATCTTTTTAAAATTACGCGGTCTTTTCAGCATCTTAATCTCTCCCATCGAACATTACGTTCTTTATACAGAACATTATCTATATTATAGTAAAGAACTATTAAAATTGATAGACAAATACTAGAAAAATAGAAAAAGGGCTATCCATGTGATAGCCCTTTTTCTTATTATCTTTCTTCACCTGCTGTTTGTTGTGCATCAAACGTCCAATTTAATTGTAACTTATCGCCTTGGAATTGATTTTGATCTTTTCCATTATCAACGAACTCGAATTTCACTTTGAATTTATCAGATTTACCTGCTGAAATACCTTTTTCATCCCAGAACCAAGCCGATAAATCATTATCTACAGCTGTAAGTGTGTCACCTTTTAATTTATCTAAAGTAGTTTGTTTCACAATTGTCTCATGCTTATCTACATTTTTTAAGAATGTTACTTTAATATGTTTACCAAAATCATCTTTATTGTCTTTCTTTACATCTTCTACATTATAATCTGTTTTCAGTAGAACCTTTTTAATATTTAAAGAGCCTTTATTTTCTAGTTTAAATTCTTTTTCAATTGTATCCCCAGGTTTTAAATTCGATACGTTAACAACTGTTGATGGATTTAATGCTAAATCCAGTGTTCCAGCCGCAAATGTATTATTTGACACTTCTTTATCACTGAAAAATGCAAATGTTCCTCCACCAACTAAAGCTGCTCCTAATACTGCTGATGTAATACCCATTCCTAATTTTTTCTTTAAAGTCATGTCCATATCCCCTTAATATATATTTGTTAACTTCCTAAACGGAAAGTATAACCAAACGAACTAGACGGATTGTTCTACTTTTTTATCTTTCTTTTCTCCGTCAATGCTACGAATAGCACCAAAAATAGAAATCGCGGAATACCCAAGTAAAAAGACTCCTGGAATAATAAGAAGCAATGCTGCTCCCGCTTTTGAATTCGCATAATTCAGTAAATAACCAACATACGGAACTGTAATATCTGCATACTTTCCAACTACATTTTCTGCAAGTACTGGCTCTAAATCTGGTCCGTTGTTGTTATCCCCTTTTGTTTCATACATTACTTTTCCATTTGTATCTTTCACACCGATAATACGGTGAGTGATAATTTTTTGATCTTTCTCTTTAAAGGTAATAACATCACCTTTTTGATATTTAGAACCATCTTTGTTTGGTTCTATTGCAATGATTGATCCTGTTAAAAACGTCGGCTCCATTGATCCTGAAAGAACGCTCTTAAATTGATATCCCATCACTGTCGGATCACCACCGCTTGCTTTTGAAGAAATAACTACAAAAGCTAAAAAAACCATCAATGCAAATAAAACAAATGAGATCGCGTTGCTAATTATCTTCCATATTAATTTCATCGTCTCTCTCCCTCTCCGTTGTTTTATATTATTTGAAGTATGCAATATCCACTTTGTTCTTTAACAAGAACACAAGTAAATGATATAACGAACTTTAAGTTATTGCAATAAGAAAATTTACAATTATTAGTTATTTAAAATATAGAAAAAAGACTGTTCCAAAATTTTACACAGTCTTTTTATTAGTAATTTATTTACCTTCTGATTTCATTCCTTTTGTATTTCGGCGCAACACTACATATAAAATTGCTCCAAATAATATAATCGCACCTATCCCAACACTTATTACTTTCACATTTGAGTCTTTTACTTCAGGCATAGTTGTATCTTTTTTAGGCATCGTAAAAGTGACATCTTCTGTTGAAAGAACATTTACCGTCGCAATTGTTTGATTATTTTTCGTAATATCAACTGCACCAACTACCTCACCACGATGTATCCCTTTATGATATAAAGATTCTTTATCTAATGAAGCCGCCCGGAAAATAGTTTTCACATTTTTCCCTTCATCTTTCTTAAGCATAAGCTCCGCACTTTGTTCCAACTCAGAATTAACATCTTTATTTAAATATGTTGTTTTTTGATGCCAATTATGTTTATCAAGCACCATTTGCTTCGTAAATTGACCGAAAGAATATTCCGCCATCTGCTTCAAATCTTCATAAATTTCAGGTCTTTGAGAAGCCATTACTACGCTTATAATACGATTTCCATCTTTCTCATTTAATAAAACAAGTGTATTACGTGCTTCATTCGTAAACCCTGTCTTACCGCCAATGCTATATGGATTTTCAAAAAAATTAGATTTATTAAAAATAGACACCGTCTGCCTAGACGTCGTAACTGTCGTTCTTTTCGTATTCATCGCTTGTAAAATTTCAGGATACTTTTGCACACCCTTCGTAATCATAGCCATATCATACGGCGTCGTATAATGGTTCGGATCATGCAATCCATTCGGTGTTACAAAGTGGCTATCTTTCGCCCCTAATTGCTTCGCTTTTTCATTCATCATATTAGCGAAATTCTCAACACTCCCGCCAATCCGCTCCGCAATCGCATACGACACATCATTCGCACTCAGCACCATTAAAATCATAAGCGCAGTATTTCTATTAATTGTCTCTCCAGGTTGAAACTCAATTTGATAATTACTCTTCTCTTGATCTAATGCTAATTGTGAAAATGTAAATTGATCCTCTGGCTTTGTATGCTCCATGAGTAAAATCGCTGTTAACACCTTCGTCGTACTAGCAGGAAATGCGCGGTGATATGCGTTTTTGTCATACAAAACATCTCCTGTTTTTGCATCAATTGTCGTTGCAAACTGACTAAAAACATTCGGTCCTTCCGCAGGTGGTGGTGCAACTTGTTCTGGATTTACTCCAATATTCGTCTCAGCACGCAATGTTATGGGCGTCAAAAAAAACGAACAAATAACTGTAATAAAAACCAAAATTTTCTTATAATTTACCATATGACTCTCCCTTTTCCATTTACTCCTTAACAAAATAATAAATCTACCAATCATATGTAATTTGTATTATATTGGAAGAATTTTCACTATTTTTTACTATATCATACTTTTACGATAAAGAACATAAATATACAATAAAAATAAGAAGGAATTACTCTTTCTTATCCTTCTCATCAATCAACGAATCTATTAACTTTTGACTAGCTTCCTCGGGCGTAATCTCATCTGTTATTCCCATAAACGACCAACCTTTAGAATCAACCCACTCAACAAACTCTTGTAAAAATTCATCATGTGTAACATCCACATCAAGAATCGATCCATTAATCGAAATCGTTCTATTTTTAGACACGCGCATCTTGAACGTTTTTCTTACCATTACAACTTTTCTCCCTCTACTTCTGAATATTTATAAAGTGAAACTTTCATCAACCCTCACGAATCGGACTTTTACGGGCATTCCGACCCGAACCTAACTTCTTTACTTTTGCTGAATTTCGAGGTAAGGGATCTTACTGCCCGCAAATAGCGAGATAAAATAATCATGTATCTCTGTTATACATGATTTTCAGTAAATTGTAAAAAGGATATATTGGCCAATTGGTATATTGAAACTGAAAATCTATCATTCTGCAAAAATATCAAATGATATGTAATTGTTCATAAATGACTGAATAGATTCACATAAAAATAAAACAACTTACATTTTACCACACCAAATACAAATGACTTTCTTACAATGGAATGGAGTATACTAGAAGAAAACTTAAAATGAGGAGGAACCTCATGACGCGTTGTACGTATTGTAAAACGAAGTGGACAATAAAAGATGTATGGGCAATACTCGTGACATTTGAAAAGGATTGTCCGTATTGTTTTATGAGACAATATCTATCAAAGAAAACGGTGAACGCTATGCCAGAACTTATAAGCTTACCTTTACATTTCTTACTCCCTTTTCTTGTTGATTTGAGTGCTGAAGGTCCTTTGGATTGGTATCGTAAATAATATAACCACTACATCCAAAGACTACTTTCTACTAAATTCGCTTCTCATCATTATTCCTTCATACATTACTAGCATAATCGCTTATACTTTCCCTTTTGAAGATTCTGTAGCTCAGCAGGAAGAGCGTCCCCTGAACAAGGTTTATCAATTATGACTTTAATAAACGATGATATATGCATACTGTTAAGCATAAAAAATTAGCATTAAGTTCCACTCAAATATTAATTGAAACCCCACACTCCATTTAATCTGTAATCTAGAATACAAGCAGTGTTTTTTATTATGCATTTTTGCATACAGTATTATTTTCTCTTGTAAATAGATAATAATGTTATATAATAAAACCAATGTTTTACCAATAAAAGGTAATAAGAAGTAGTGAAATAAGTAAATAACCAAAGCGTATTAACAGATTTGTTCTATGTAAATCATGATACATATATGGAATCAAAACTATGAAATTTTATGTAGTGATTAGATTACTACAAGATGAAAGATTCATAGCGAATACACTTAAGGAAAAAACGTTCCATTAGATTAATGTGATATCTATCGAACGAATTGAGAATATACTTAGGGGGAATTTCAAGTGAAAACATTTGGTAAAGTATTATTAACTGGCGCATTAGCTTTAGGCGGTTTAACGGTTATGAACATTGAAACACCAAAAGCACATGCTGACGAATGGGATGGTTGTCATTACATTTGTGGTCCTGGTGAAACGGTGAACGGTGTTACAGTTCAGGTACACTCTACACAAGTTACTTTTGGTAACAGCGTAATTGCAAGAATTACAAATGACCGAGCTGAAGAAATTCATTACAATGTCAGCCTTGAAAAGAAATATGGCGATAGATGGGGAGAATTTGAAACCAACTTCCGTTGGCAAAATCAATGGGTCCCAGCTGGAAGCAATGATGAAATTGCAACTTTCACAGGATATGGCGATGATATTTATGAGGATGGAACATATCGTTATAAAGTCGAAATAAAAGGCGCTGACGGTTCTATTGATACAATTTACACAGCAGGAATGACAGTTACAGGACAATAGCTTATGAACAAGCTCCATTATTTATGATTGTATTTTTGAAAATATCATTGATAATTGCGTTGATATTATTATTAAAATAAGCTCTTCGGGGCTTATTTTTTTATACAAAAATTAGAATATGAATATTCAGAAAATTACACCTTTACACCATTAAAGTTTGTTGCTATTATAGGAATACATCAAATGTTACAATACTCAACAAATTGTACAAATTCTCCGATTACACGAATGAAATGAAAATACATTGCTGATGGTAACATTTATAGTTGGGATCCCGTAGCTCAGCAGGGAGAGCGCCACCTTGACAGGGTGGAGGTCGTGAGTTCGAGCCTCTCCGGGGTCATATTTGTAGAAACCGTGTCAAATCAACATTTGATGCGGTTTTTATTTATTTACTTTCATACTCTATAAAGCTAGTGGTCACAGAATTGGTCACATTCCCTACAAAATCTCTTCTATTTTGTTAACTGCATCCTCTTGCATCGTTGGTAATACATGTGAATAAGTGTCTAATGTGATTTTGATGTTACTATGACCTAACCGTTCAGAAATCACTTTCACATTCACACCTTTAGCTAGTAGTAAAGTTGCATGTGTATGACGTAAATCATGGAATCGAATCTTTGGTACAGCCGCTTTCTTAATCAAAGCGTTTAAACTTCTTCTAACATTAGCAGGATTGATTGGCGTTCCAGAAGGAGTACACATCACCAAGTCATTGTCTTGGTATTCCTCACCTTGACTCAGCTTCTCTTTTAATATGACTGCTCTGTGTTTCTTTAGCTTTGCTACTGTCGATGCAGGTAATAGTATCTTTCTTAAACTTGCTTTTGTCTTTCCTCCAAGCAAGAATGTTTTCCCATCATGACTTAGCGTTTGATTAATGACTAAATGTTCCTTTTCTAAATCAACATCTTTCCATCGTAAGCCTAGCAATTCACCTTGTCTCATTCCAGTTACAAGAGCTAGATGAAAGACAATAGAATACCTACTGTCCTGCGCAGATTTTAAGAACAACTGTACTTCCTGTTCGTTCCACACCGTTAACTCTTCCTTATCACTTTTAGGCAACTTAGTTTTAGCTGCGACATTTTTGGTAATCAGCTCCAAATCTATTGCATGCTCAAGGGAGTTCCGAATGATTTTGATTATCTTCTCGATTGTTCCTCTCTTTAAACCTTCGTTCCGCAGCGAATTGACGTAGTTTTGCATATGCAATGATGTTAACTTGGCTAATTTGACATTGCCTAGAGAAGGAATGATACGACTGTTTAAATACCCTTTTAGTACCTTTGCGGTTTGGATACCAACACTATGCTTCTTTGTATTAAACCAGCTCTCAAGATATTCACCATAAAGTAGCTTACTAGGTTCTACATATGTTCCAGTATGAACTTCTGAGAGTAACTTTGTTAAAGCATTTTCTGCTTCTTTTTTAGTAATGAATCCCCTCTTCTTCTTTTGCTTTCTTTTACCAGTTAAAGGGTCAATACCAATATCTACAATATATAAATACTTTCCTGTTTTCTTATCTTTTTTGACGCTTCCATTCATCGTTAAGAACCTCCTTGGAGTCCTTAACTGGGCTGTATATGGTAATTTTATTATAGCGGATATTCTCAGTGTTGTAGGATAGAATTTTACGTCAAGCCTGTATAAATACAACTGGACGTTAATGACATATATTTTCTAACAAGTGGGGAGGGAAATGAGAAGGATTTAATTCTCTTGATGCAGTTTCCTAAATTTAAAGACGACTAACTCATTTAAATAAAAGTCAATACTTTTATCAAACTTCAACAAATCGAGTAGGAGGAGGTGATTAACCTCCGACCTCTCACACCACCGTACGTACGGCTCCGCATACGGCGGTTCAATTAAGTCTGACGAATGAGTGAATATCTGTTACTCAAGCTTTTAAGCCCTAGGGAATTTAAATAAGAGTTGTCTAGGGTTCTATTTAGGATTGGGCTATTAGAAATTCTCCAATATTTCTTCCATGAATTTCCCCACTCGTATGCTTTTGCTTTTAGGACCCCTAGTGACTATAGTTTCTTCATTCTTGTCTTAAGTGTTTTCCATTGCTTCCATACTTAATAATGTATATAAGTATTTGTTCATATTTTTATTGGTAGGTAATAACATAAAACTAGCTTAACAAAGCTATTGTACCTATAAATCTATATTGAACATTACTTTAGCTCGTTCCTTAAAATTGTTATCTCTTAATTTTTTCTCTATAAAATTTGCAAGGTCGCTATTTGACAAATGTACATATTCTTCATGCACTACCCCCATAAAATTCAAGAAAGTTTCTGGCATTAATCTATGTCTAAAACGAAGAAGTTGAGCTAAAGTCATTGTTTCATCCCCACTATAAAGCAAATTTAATTCTTTTACTTCTTCAGTTTCATATTCCTCAGCCATTTGCTCGACTGCATAAAGAATATTATCCAATAATTCTACATTTTGTCTATTTAATGAAGGGGAGTGTTCATAAATTTGTGGTGTATAACGGTTAAAGTAAGCAGTTTTGATATAAGCTTTCATTAACTCCATGAAATCTTCCCAATCCATATTTTGCTTATTCATATTGTAAAAAGTAAACTCAATACTATAGCGAAGAATATCCGAAGTATTCAATTCCTTTTTTCCTTTTTATACAATTTATTCCTAATTTCACTAATCATCTTTATAATTTCCTCTGAGATTCTTAAACTCACTAATCTTGAATTATTCTCCATATATACCTCCCACATTTAATGACATAACGTAGTACAGTGTAATACAAAATGATGTCACACTTATTTTACAACAAACCTTATAATTATTCCTGCGTAATTTTAGAATTTTTCAATTATTGTAAATTATCATTAAAATAATGTAAAATTATTATAAGAAAACCTTGTTATAGGAGGCTCAATTGATGAAAGAGTATAACAGTTTAACATCAGATGATATAGTGGAAACCGATGTACAAGTGATACAAGCTACCCATAAAGGCGAATGGACTCCCTCTGGTACTGACATAAATATTGAGTGCTATGTCTTAGAGAATGGAGAACGTGTATTCTCTCTAAGAGGCACTGCCAGAACCATGGGTTTAAAAGGCGGCGGAGCTTTAGCTTTACCTCGTATGCTAAGCGCAAATTATATACAGGATTACCTTAGCGAAGAAATAAAAAAATGGATGCAAGAAACAAATGAAGGAAAAGTGCAAAAGGTCCGTCCTCCAGAAGGTGGAAATTCCTTTCATGCTTTCAAAGCATCTTTACTAGTTGACCTAGCCGACGCCTTCTATAGAGCTAGAAATAACGGTGTTTTTGATAAACCTAATATGGCTTATCAAAAAGAATTAGCAGAACGTCTGTATAACATCACCTTAGCTTTTTCTAAAATTGGGATAGATGCATTCATTGACGAAATTACTGGCTATCAAGAAGTCCGTGAAAAAGATGCATTACAAAAACTCTTAAGCATTTACGTAGAGGGACTTTTCCAACCATGGGAGCGACGTTTTCCCGAAGAATTCTATAAAGAAATTTATCGTCTAAAGGGTTGGGAATATACAGGTAGCAGCAGAAGACCACATACAGTAGCAAAGATAACTAACGAATTTATCTATAGCTTTTTGCCTGATGATGTAATGAAAGAGGTTCGGGAGCGTAAGACTGGTAATGAAAAACTCCACCAATGGTTAACTTCAGAAGTTGGATTAACCCACTTAGAAAAACAAATTACCTCAGCTACTACCTTAATGCGTGCGAGTGAAACTTGGGAAGAGTTTGAAAGACTATTTAACCGTTCATTTAACAGAAAGGTAACAGAGCAGCTAAGCTTATTTTGATAGTAGTCAAAGAAGAAAAAGTTCCTTTCTCTCCATCATAACAAAAAAGGATAGCATTATAACTGCTATCCTTTTCATACGAGTATCCAATTACACACTTTCCCTCATACAAATTAATTAATATCCCCTAAATCCTTTTTAACATTTCAATACAAGCTTGTAATCTCTCATCTCTTTCATCAAGCTTTTTAGAAAAACCTCTTATGTCTGTTTCTATGCTGTTTATTTTTCCATCTATGGTCGAGAATCCTTGTTCTACCTTATTGCTTACATACGATGTTTTTTTGCCTAAATGGAATAGTTTTTCATCTAGCACCTTTTCAAATAGTTCTAAAAACCGCTTTTCGTCCACATATAACACTTCCTTTATTAATATAGAAGTACAAAAATACATCTCCTATTTCTGTTTAGCTACTTTTACAAGTGTCATCGAGTTCAATCTACGGTAGGTGAAACCAAAATTTATAAACCTTCCCTCTTCACCGTAATCCCACATTTTCACCCAAGGATATAGCCCTTCTGGGGGAATCAACAATCTTTCTTCAAGTGGTTTCCCTCTTTTTCACACTGACCGTTCCTTTTTCACTTCAATCCAAAGTGAGTCAAAGTCATGATTGTCACGAGGATTAATTCTATGAGTCTCAAGATAAACTTTGACGTTGCTTAGGGCTTTATCAGTCTTCCTTCTCTAAAATTCTTACGCTGCTTTGTAAGAATCTTACCTTCCTGTGTACGCCCTACGATTACAAAGAACACCTATAAGAAACGCCTTACGCTGTTTAGTTTAGCAAAAGGCGTTTCTTAGATGGATTTTACTTACTTATAGGATTCGTCAGGCGTCCCCCTATATATTTCCAATGATTTCTAACTTGGCGTTCCATAAGATTATTTGTTTTAGAATTATCATCAAATATATGCTGCGCCCTAGACACATAACTCAAAAAGTTACCATGCCCTTTTCGTTTCTTCCCCAGATGAGTGTAATTTTGATAAAGACTCCTTCTGTATGATTTTTGTTTATGTTTCGCTGTTCTCCTATTACATAATCGTACCTTTTTATACGCTCTACTATAGTATTTGAAAAGACTTTTTTCTCTAATCTTGACACTGTTACCATCAAAGGTAAAGCCCAGATAGTCTAAAAAAGACGGTTGTAAGAGTTCATCCAAAATTTTGTTATCAGTATAGATGTACTTGGCTGTTTTCTCTGGTTGAATCTCCAGCCTTGGAGTTTGGTTCTTGATAGCGTCCACATAAGCAGTATGGATATCAAGGACACTAAACTGCCAGTCTTCCTTAAAGGGTATTACTATAATCAAATCATCACAGTACCTTCTGTATAGACCATTATGAACCTTTACATAATCATTTATCATTTTGTCAAAATCTAAAAGGTAAATATTCGAACAAACCGAGCTGATACCCGCTCCTTGAGGAATACCGAAGTTCTCCTTATTAACTTTGATTTTCCCTTTTTTAAACTCTCTGAATTCTTTATCACTAAAATACCGAGTTAAATTTTTACGCTCTTCTTCATCTAGATGTTTTTCATTTACAGCTTTTTCTATTTCATCTTTTTCTACAGCGCTAAATTTTGTAATGTTTTTAAATACAGCATAGTAATCCGCAGGCAGACTATCCACTTTCAATACATCCTGTAATTTGCGCTTTAAATATCTATGGTCTAAATTATCAAAGAATTTAGTGAAATCAGCAACATAAATAAATGCTTGCTGACAACTTTTAATGAAATCAATTACTTCCTTAGCAAAATTTATATTACTTTTCCCTTTGAGATTATTTCTGTATGCCGTTGCTACCTCATTGATTTCTAATTCTTTTACAGTTTCATTGTAGTACTCATTTAGCATTTCACCGTAATATCTATAAATATAACTATCGGTATGAGAAGCGTAATATATATCTCGTTTTTTTACCTTTTTCTCTTTTCCTTCTTTGTTGTATTTACAGAATTTCAATTCATAATGGATGAACGGGTAAAATCCATGCCTAGCTATCCAGCATGGATTTTGTACGTCTTTTTCAATTTTTTCAAATGATATTTTATTATCGAAGTGAGTATATCTTTTAATAGGATACTTCTTTTTATCCACTTGGGCAGAGCCAGCAAGGGTTTGTAATCGTAGCCTATTACTCTGAACCATATCAGTCACCCCTCGCCAGCATACTCCGTTTCATCTGCATCCATTTCTTGAATACAAAGGGACTACTTCTTTCACTAATAAGTTATACTATAGAATATATAGTAGATTGGTTGTTGAATACAAATGGAGGTGTTGATGTCCATATGCAGTGTTGCTTAGCATTAACCTTAGTAATTGCATGCTGGTTGATTACAGCAAGAAATACTCAGTGGTTTAGGCTTGACAACAGTTCACTAATCTCCCTCACAGCAAGTTCTATGAGACTATTACATTATACTATTATTTGGTTTATTTTCCAAGTCGAAAAATTCAAATGATTCAATTTTATTATTCTAACTACTTCTCCTCAAAGATGACTTCGCAGCCTTCCTTCTTCAGCACCTCTGTTTGTACTGTCAGTTCTTGCGCTACTGTCGATACCTTTGCATAACCATATTTCATGGGATTCTCCCCCTCTTATTTATGCCACTATGTTATGATATATTCTGATAACTTGATTTTACTAGGTCGAAAAATCAGTATCAATACTATTAAGTTTTGGCATTCTATATAAAAAAGAGATTAGGTCATTGGACCTAATCCCTCTAGGATACCTCGTTCCTTCACTTAATAGGATTCCTAATTTGACGAGCAATCTGATAATCTGACAAATACCTCTTGATACTCGTCTCTCCTAAATATCCTTCTAAAAACCAATTTAGTTTGTCTAATCCAGCCCTCAAACAGTTGCACCTATGTCCTTTTCTATTTCTATTTTCATCTGTTCTTCAAAGTTCTTCTCATCAACGAACAACAATCCGTAACCCTTTCCTACCTGTTTAATTTTCCCTAGTGTATAATCAAGGTACTCTTTATCTAGGAAAGCTAAATTAATGCTAGATAACGGCTGATGACAAGTCTTGTAATATTCTGTGAAGGTCAGATGTTTAATACATATATAATACTGTTGAGCATAGATAAGAATTGCTAACTTCTGCATACAGTAATCTAATGACTGTTTATTGAATAAGATATCTGTGTACATTTGAGAAATCATAGAAGAATCTGGGCTGAATGCCTCTTTCAATTCTTCCTCCTGTAAAAAAGAAGCTTTCTTCATCTGCCCTTCTGAACTTCTGAACTCCTCAAAAGTATTTCTAATTGCTAATGCGTCAAAGTCTGTTGTAATCCGCTTGACCAATTGCCCTACTAATTTATAATGGTTTAATTCCACGGCTTTTAAAGCCATCTGAAATAGTATAAATAGCACTATCTTCTTTATATGTCCATGTTCCGAATAGTTCGATTTTGATTTTGCCTTATTCATGTGTTCTTGCATAGCAGTCAACACATTATTATTTACCCCTTCAGCAACTCCATTTGATTCAGGTTCATGTTTAACTTCAGACTCTTGACTATCCGCAGTTATTTCCTTAAAAATTCCACAAAGTGAATAAGTGATGCTTGTAATGTCTTTAACGCTATCTGCCTCCACAGCTTCTTTGAGTATAGACTTATATATGTATATAACTGCTACAGTCTTGGCTATATTGAAATCCCGTTCTTCTTCAAGATGCTTTTTGTCACCCTCAGAGAGATAAGAGAGCATTGTACTATTCAATAAATCCAATATACGCCCAATAGGAAGTGATTTTTGCTTATAGGACTTAAGAATCATTTCATCAAGTGAAGTTATGAACCTAGGATAGAGTCCTTTAACTTTGTTTGGCTCTAAAGACTTTAATGCTTCTAAGGCGTCATTTATTTTGACTAATCGGTTTTTTGCAACTAATTTAAAGAGCAAGTCTCCTTGCTTGTTTAAAAGTAGACTATAGAATTCCTCAAAGCCTTTTCTGGATTTATCTGATTTTTGAAATAACCTGTTGGCAGTTGTTGTAAAGTGCTGCTTTTGTCGGGGTGCTTCATCCATTATTAGCGAAAGTATTGCTCCCCATCTCTGTAATTCATGTTCAAACAACTTGTCTAGCCCTTTGTCTAAGGTGTATTCAAATGACTGAAAAATTGATTCTAAATAAGTATTTAACTGCTCGTAGTTGTCCTTCGAATTTACATTTGTATAATAGAGTTCTCGGATTTCCCCTTTAAACTTTCTTCTCTTATGTCTAAATAATAGTCTTATATCAAGGCTCTCAAGCAATTTATGTATTAATCTTACAAAGAAAAGGAAAGATAATACCATTAATACAGACCAAATAACTATAGGGAAGAAGTAGTCTCCAGAGAAGAAATTCCCACTATAGTAACTCTTATTAAACAATATATAACTACCTAAAATTAAGGCAATAATTGTTGTTGACAAGTATCGCCACAGTGGAAATCCTTTTGCTAAATTAGATGAAATACTTTTCTGTTCCTTGTAAATAAAATAGTAGAAGGTTAGTGTAGCTGGTAAACTTATTTTAAATAATTGGGTTACAGAATCCAAAGAAGTAAATACAGCATTATCAATCTCTGCATAGCCCTTTATACTTCCCGAACCGAATGTGAGGAAATTGTATATTGATTCAAAGGATTCTAATGAGTCTTTATGATTATAGGATTTATCCATGAATACAACCATAACTGTTAGCACACTAGAAAGAACTAGAAAACTAAGGAGGGGATGTTTTTCTATAATACCCCTTATCACTAATGTTTTGATTGCTGTATATGTATAAAAAATGCTAAGACATGCTTCACTAACCTTGTCATATAGTTCTTTCCATTTTTGTTTTATAACTTCACCTATCTTTTTTATACCCTCTTGAATCGATTTACTCCTCTCTACTCCCATATTATCCCCTCTATCCCCAAAAAAAATAGGAACTAGTCCCTTTTCAAATACTTTGAATAATAACTTTTCATATCTTCTATATATATTTCATTGTCAGAGGATACATCAGGTGCAACATCCTGTCTTGCCCTTAGCCAAGGTTCTTCTGAATGTGTTAACTTTTCTAATTCCTTAGCATCTTTATCACCATAAATCTGCCAAACTCCATCTAACACCATTAAGGATTGCTTACTAAATCCTTGAACATCTGAATTATGGATATAGGCCGTTATAACTTGATAACCGTATGGACGATAGGTTCTGTAGAGGTCGGGGGAGGCAGGTCCATGAACCCAAGCCTCTAGTCTTTCATTGAATAGTCTTTTCCCTAATATAGCCAAGTGCCACGCTTGAGCATAATAAACCAATTTTTGTAATTTCAAATGTGTTATACTAGTATTAGGTCTTAGGTCATTTTGACTTTTGTACAAAAAATAGACAGCTACCTTAAATACACTAGGAGTCGATTCAATAGTTTCTTCTTGGTCTCTTTTTAGTGTATGCGCTATCATAGTGAACACCCCTCTCTTGAAATTTACAATCAATCGGCTGAATAATCTCTTCATACCTCATCTATATGCTGATAGAGATATAATGTTTCGTATAAGAATTGATTATACATCTTATAAATTCTCCAAAACATTGTAAAATCCTCCAATTGTGGATTCCCGTAGGAATATTTTGTTACAAAAATCCACTCACTGACATTAGACTAACTATTACACACAATTATAACAAATCTAATGATTTTATGATGATATTTAAATGCTTTAATCCTATAGAATCTAAGCCAACAAACCTGTTTCTTTTAGGTTGATACTGGGACAAAGTATAGATTGACCATTAATTAATTAAAAGTATCCCCAGATTTGTTAAAGGAGATACTAATCTGAAACATTCAAATTCTTAGGTTAAACTTTTCAATATATATTTAAAACGGAGAGGTTAAATTGAGGTAAAAGGCGATTGAACATTTAAGCCTATTTCTATAGTAGTGAAAAGGAATTCCCTCCTTTCTGCATAATAAAATCAAAATTTTATTAATCTTTAAAATTCAATTTGGCAATTACATTTATTTTTTATAATTTAATGACCGTCTTTCATAGGTTTCAAGTATTAGGTTATCTAGTAAATTAGCTTTCATTTTTTTTTGAATTATATTGCTTGTGAAGATATTATATTCAGTTAGCAATATCTTACTCACACTCGGTACAGGTATGTACTTGCAAGAGTCATTTACTTCTTGTCTTTCCCCATTTATTAATACTATTGCTTTGAAATTATCTTTCCCCCAAATATTAATATATGCTCCATACCTATAATTTAAGGGTTCTCTCATCCAGTCCTCCTTTAATTTACATATATCAGATTGATTATCATTTTCTGATTTTTTCAATTCAACTACTAAGTAATTCAAAGAATTCGTCCTTCTCTTATGAAAAATAATATCTGGTCTCCTATTATTGTAATTACGTTTTGATACATCTAAATCAACATTTAACCAAAAAATATACTTTGCAATTTCGTTAGACAAATGATAATTAAGATTCCATTCGGTAAAATTCGTCTGGTCAGTATTCTCAAAAATATCTGGTTGATTTCGAAATAGATTTCTTATAGAAGAGTACACTATATCTTTTATTAAATTATTCATATAAAAATAACCCTCCACGCAACTTATTAAATTGAATAGGACAAACAAGCAACTTTTAGCAGTTAATCAAATTCTAAATAGATTTTCCTGATACCACTTCATATACCACTTTTGGGATTCATTCATTAAGATTTTCATTTTATTTTTAATGTTTAAGACCAATCTTGAGTTATCATCTAAATTCGTTGAAAGC
The DNA here is from genome assembly GCF_001836235.1 of Bacillus sp. HMSC036E02. NCBI lineage: Bacteria > Bacillati > Bacillota > Bacilli > Caryophanales > Bacillaceae > Bacillus > Bacillus sp. HMSC036E02. Next base: position 16,141 of record NZ_KV827813.1, read on the forward strand.
AATACTACTCCATCATCATCAAAGCTAATATATGTATCTATTCGTAACCGCTCTTGTGACCTGAAAAGCATTGGTAATACTTTGCTTTATCTCTACTTTAGCACCTATAATAGCAACCAAAAATACAACCTGAAATCTGTAAGTAGATTTTCCTTAACTGTAACTTTAATCTCTGAATCAAGACAGAGAATTATACATTGTTCTCTGTCTTTTTGTATGTACTCTATTCTACAGAAAGTCTTCACTTGTTCAATTCATTTTACACATCTTTGTCTTTGTATCATTCTGGAACATACATCTTCTGTAGCGGCAATAATGAACGAGTTTCATTTGGCATTTTGTCATACCAATACACTATTGAATTCACTAATTCTTCTAAATCAAGTAACTTTACATTATTGTTTCTCGCAATTGATTCTGCTTGTGATGTAAATCCTCCTGTAGATACAAATAGCGAATTAGCATCTATTGGGTGCGCCCCTAACAGTTGTTGGACTTCTGGTCCTCCAGACGTTGATTTGCGATGTTTTACTTGCACCTTTATTATTGGCTTTTCAAAACCAAAGGCATCTCTATGTGCCAATATATCTACTCCACCATCTGGTCCTTTTTTACTTACTTTTACGTTATATCCCATAGCTTGCAGTAATCCTGCAACTAAATCCTGCATTTGCCAAGGGTCTAACTTATCTACTTTATCCTGTATCATTGTTAATGCTTTTTGTACAAGGTCTTCTTTAATAATTTCTTCTTCCTCTGCTTCAACTTCATTAGATTTTGTTGGTATGTCTCCTTTTAATAGACCCTCCAACTCATTCCCCCAATCATCAACTCGAAATACGGTTAATGTTGAGCCTAACGAGTTCTTTGCACCTTGAGACAAATCATCCCGTGGAATTTGTTTACCTTCCCATTCTACACCAATAACATTAGGATAATGGTTGCTAACTACATCAATATCATGTTGATGTGTTGCTATAACTGTTCCAATTAGATACTCCCTTTTATCCTTTGTAAATGTAATTACACGGTCACCTAATTCTACCTCATGACTAAAACGCCAAACTTGGCTTGCCCAATTGAGACGAGTAGGTGGCTTTTCATCTTCATATACCTCATGCGCTTTTTGTATTAATGCTTCTCGAGTTGAATAGCCGTGGGGATTTCCTAACTCTGCCCATCCAATTGAAGCTACTCCCCTTTGTCTCCAAATTGGAACTAAATTGTTATTACTACCTGCTCGAACCATCCACCACTTTGTCATTTATGTATCTCCCTCCTTATTCACACATACAATGAATAATTTACATTTGTATTTGTATTTCTACCACTAAAATAGAATGGTCTGACAAACCATTTAAACGCTCTTGATGTGAAAAATAAGATTCAAGTATGTTTCCTTTTAAAGCTGGGGCAACAAAAACATGGTCAATTCGGAATCCATTCCCCTTCGTGCTGTACCATGAGTAACCAGAATAAGAGCCATGTGTATATCTCCAAGTATCAGTCCAACCTAAATCAACTAATTCTTGCATATACTGTGGTCCGACAAAAGGAGCGCCTTGTGTATCTTCTGCTAGTCCTGTATTATAATCTCCCATTATAACAGCTCTAGAATTACCATTTTCTTTTGCAAAGGCATTTAATTCTTGCCAAAATTCCAGCTTCTCTTGTACATCATTGTTATTAGTTGGAATATGGACTCCAACAATATGTAATTCATATTGGGGTATTCTAATCTCTAACCAACGCTGTCCGTTTCTGTTTTTTTTGTAAAAGGATGGAACAACTTCAAAAGGATAACGAGAAGCAAATAGTAAACTATTTTGCTTAATATCGCCATTACTAGAAATCATATATTCATACCCATTTTCTCTTAGTAATCGCTTAATCTCTTTCCCCTTTTCTCCTTCCCAGTATTCTGTTAACAAGAGTACATCTGGTGAATGTTTACTTAGTTGCTCTACAATTCTTGGGATACGCTTCACTGAACCACCTTGTCTTATATTCCAAGTTAATAATTTCAAACCAACACTCCTTTCACCAATTACGTTAATTGTTAATAAATTTAAGATGAATGGGTAGTCTAACGCATATCAAAATACAATATTCCTGCCGTCCTATCCATGTTTTTTGTTCATTCTGTAATTACCCTTCGGGGTTAATCAAACTTTTCCTACATTAATATTCTATCAAATTCTGCCTCCTTTAATATACCTAACTCCCTTTAATTGAAGAGTTAAAATATGCACACCACACAAAAAGACTGATGAAAATCAGTCTTTAACTCTTGCTTCCTGTTCATTCTTCCTACGAATAAGGGTTCTTTTCGTAATACCTGTCATGGCTTCAACTTCCTTATACGTATGGTTCTTTAACAGCTTCAAGGCATGCTCTACTTGTTGCTTGGAGTGCTTTCTTGGTCTGCCTTCTCTAAAGTCATCTTTCTGCTTTGCAAGAGCCTTACCTTCCTGTGTTCTCTCTACAATAAGGTTTCTCTCCATTTCAGCCACAGCAAGCAGCGTAGTGAGAAAGAACCGCCCCATTGTCGTGTCCTCCAGAAGTCCCACATTCAGCACATGCACCCTTACACCCTTCTGGAACAGACCCTCAATTACTTCAATGCCCTCTTTTGTATTACGGGCCAGACGGTCTAGTTTTGTCACTACCAAGGTGTCACCCTCTTGTAGTTCTTCGAGAAGCTGTATAAATTTTGGACGGTCTGTCTTTGTACAAGTGAACTTCTCTTCGTATATGACCTCGCAACCTTCCTGCTTCAGCACCCCTGTTTGTACTTCCAATTCCTGTGCCACTGTTGAAACCCTTGCATAACCATATTTCAAACCATTTCCTCCTTTAATTTATGTCACTATGTTATGTCACCAATCTATACCTTGATTTTACTGCATCAGAGAACAAGTGACAATACTATTAAGTTTTGTCACTCACAAAAATGGTACTAGTTAGAGTTTACTTTAATCATGAATTGTCAATGATTGTAACATCATATTATAAATATCCGAAAATTTACTTTTGAGGAGTACACTTACATGAGAAAGAGGAAGTATAATTTCTCAACAGAACAATTAGAAAGAATGAAGGTTCTATATGAAGTGGGAAGGAATACAATTGAAATCGCTAAGGAGTTTAAGGTAAGCACGCAATCAATTAATCGTCGTCTAAAAGAATTAGGAGTGAAGATGAGAAAAAAGGGGAAATTAGCGTATTTCTCAGAGCAAACTCTACAGAGTATGTGGAACGACTACTCCAGTGGTAAAACCGTATATAACATTGCGAAAGAGTATGGAGTCAAACCAATTACTATCTATCGGAAATTTAAAGCCGCGGGCTTCAGTGTTTATAGTGCTGGTAATCGCCCCAAGTCTACTTTTAATCAGAAATTTTTTGATAAAATTGATACCGAAGAAAAGGCTTATTGGTTAGGGTTCATCTATGCCGATGGTTGTATCACTAACAATAGAGATTCGTATCTCCTCAAAATTGGACTCTCATCAGCAGATACTGAGCATTTAGAACTTTTTAAACGTGCTGTAGATTCTAATCATCCTACGTACTACTCTTCCTCACATTTGGGCAACAAGAAATTCCTTAACTGTCAAATACAAATATACAGCAAATATCTATGTAGGCAACTAATTGAGAAGGGAGCATTCCCAAGAAAGTCGTTGGTTTTAAAGTTTCCTTCAAGTGAAGTTGTACCTAAAGAATTACTACACCACTTCATTAGAGGATTCTTCGATGGGGACGGATGTCTTAGTTTTCCTCAACGTGGAAAGTCTAATACACTAAGTGACATGATACCAGTTGTTACATTTACCTCTGCCAAGGAAATGTTAGAGGAACTGAAAAAACACATCCCCTCTGCAGGGATTATTAAGGTCAGAAAGCAATCTGGCAAAAGGAATAGCTACGAGATTAGACTAAGTGGCATACGACAAACAAAAGCTGTCTTAGAATACATGTACAAAGGCGCAACAGTTTATCTGCAGAGGAAGCACGAGGACTATCAAAAATTACTTAGTATAGTCGACAGTATAGATGAAAAGCTTGCATTCAGACAGTTAACTACTAAGCAAGCAACTACAATACAAGCTGTTTTCAATAAATATATGGAACTACAGTCTATTCCTGCTGTACTTCGGTTCTTAAGAGAAAATGAATATACAACTCTTCGGGGGAAGCAGTTTTGTTATACTACTCTTTCCTATATGCTAAGTCAAGAAAGCTACACAAAGCCAATGAAAATTGATAATCATATTCTTACTTTAATTAGTACAGAGGATTTTCAAAAAGTGCAAGAAAAACTCAGTGCTAATAGAAACATGTAAGTATCCTAAACAATAAAATCAACATTTTATTACGATTATATAAAAAAAGGATAGCATTGTAGTAGCTATCCTTTTAATTTGTTTTAGTACTATTTATTTCTTTTAATTCCCTTTTCTATTTGCTATATTTCATCCTCTAAACCTCACCCATTATTTACCTGAGGTAAAGCTAGCTTTCTTTCAATTCGCACAAAAGTTTTTGTCATTTCAACTAACATAATAGCTTCTTCAGCTTCAATATTAGGAGGCTGAGTACTCCCGTGTCCTGCTAACGGCTCTGTGTTTCTTCTTCCGTATATTTCAATTATATAATCCAAAATAGGACCTGGAAGATTAGAATCCCTTCGATACCTATCAAAAAAACCTCCGAGTGATTGGTTTTCAATAGTTGTTAAGCCTATCACAACTTTCGCCAATGTTTCAAATATTGTTGCACTTGTATGTAAAACAGCAGCGTAATCCCTCTCAGCAAGTGCATTATCCATTCTCTTAACTAATTTTCTAATATTTGGATGTTCGTCCGAATCATTTACATCCTCTATTTCTTCAATAGGCGTAATGTACACTTTGATATTATTATTATAATTTTCCGCTTCAAAAAAAATAGAAGTCCCATCTTCAAGTAGAATTTCATTAATAATATTAATATCTAACAATTTTTCTTGCAGCATATCTGCCAATATTTCCACTAATTGTGTTGTGTTAGGTCGCCTCATTATAATCTCAATTTCCCCAAGATGCCAAGCATGCTCGGCATCTTGGTATTCACCCATATCGTCTGGCTCTAGTATATAAAGTGGTTTACCAAGAACATTGTTTGCTATGTTTACAAATCTGTTTTGTCTTAATAGATGAAGGTTATTATCATCATTATTAGATGCAACCCTAATCAAACGGGTTAACTTTAAACGTGCCTTGTCTGAAATTACTTCATATTGAAGCCTCTCTTCATCAATTTTTGTTAGTCCTAAAAATTCCATTTTTAATCCCCCTTTATTGTATACGAACAAAAATTATTTTACTTTAATACTTTTCATTTGTACAATAATTTGGTCTTTTATTAATCTTCAAAATACTCTTTTACTGATTTACATTCAGAAGATATAGAACCTGTTCCCATATAAACAGAAAAAGCAGGAAAATAACAGGTCAAATCACTTTGTAATTGATATTAAAAAGAACTTGAAGAGGTTTCCAAGTTCTTTATCACTTATTATGTAACAAAAGCCCCCTCTGTTAATTAAAGAAGATATTTTAATTTGAGTTTCTAATTTCTTCTACAAAGAAGGAGGGGTTGGAAGGATAGTTCCACATTATGGTAAAATAATAGGGTCATAGAATGATAGAATGGGGGTATCATATATAATGGATTACAATAGACTGATGAGAGAAACACCTAAAGGTTATTCAAGACTTGATGATGAAAGTTTTCAAGAATTAGTCCAGTTAGATATTAAAAACAAACTGAATGAACAATCAGCACAACAATTAAGAAAAAATGAAGACTCCGTGGCGAAATGGTTAAAGGAGCTGAAAGCCTTGCACGCTGACCTTTTAGCTCAGTTTATACGGCGAAAAAATGAAGACGATGAATACAAGGCTGAATTGAAATTACGTTACGATGAAAAAGAATTTACTAAGAGGTGGGCAACACGAAAAGCCGAAACTAGCCGTTGGAAGAAAAACGTGGGAAGATATAAAGAAAATTTAGAATTGAGATTGAACGAAGCAAAAGAATTAAACAGTAAATTTAAGCAACCACAACCCATGAAGAAGTCTGATGCCAGCCTTGAACGTGTAAAACTAAAGAAGGCTATTGCGGAAATTGCGGATTTGATGCGTCACGAACAATCTTTTGATGAATTTGAAAAAAATCGCAAAAAAGTCCTTTCAACCATTGAACGTGCGGTTGGAAAATCAATAAGCGAGATGTTCGATAACCAAGACCGTAAAGAAAAAAGAAATGCAGCAAAAGTTCAATAATCATTACACTGAACCGTTATTTATCCATAACGTTTTTTTATAATTGTTTCTGAATAGGCTTATGTAATGATTATTTGAGTGTTGCTTCATGAAACTATTCTGCTTCGTTAGTAAAAAACGTTCCTACTTATTATAGAATTACACCTACAGTTTAAGTACATTCCTTCACAATCAAATAACTTTATCAGATGAAATATGAAATGGGGGAATTAATCCCCCTTAACTTTATTAAGCTAGAATAAAGTTTCAGTTATTAAGAAGCTTTTTGTGAAAACTCCCTAGCAATGTCTGGTAACCTCGAGATTAAGTATCCCGTTGGATTATCTGCGCCACTTGCTTCAAAACCAATTGCACCAAGAGCCTGAACAAGAATGTCTTTACCAAACTCCTTGTATACATTATTAACTACACCAACAGAACGAGCATTTAATTCATAATTAGTATCTCCTAGGATTTCACCATTGAAATATACATGAATTAAAAGATTGTATACATCTTTATCTTTTGCAAATTGATGAGCATAAAACATCTCATCAATTTCATCATCGTATAGCGAAACGATGATATCATAATCATCATGTTTAATAGCACACTTGGCTCTAGCATCAAGTTTACCATATGCTTTAGCCGTCTTCACTGCCATTTTAACCTGTTCAGAATCACCAAACATGGAGTAAATAAGATGTTCTTTCTTCTTGCCTTCACCAAACTCAAATGTAAGCTTTTCAAAGTAGATAACCTCAAGTTCCTTAAGACCATTAATCAATTGAAGTAACCTAGCTTTTCTGATTTTAAGTTCTTTTGTAAGCTTATCAGTAGAATGCCATGTAACTTGTAATACTTCATCTTTTCGTTCAATGTTACGGCTTAACAACAACACGATTGCCATCATATCTTCTCTCTCAAGTTCAGATTCATTTATCATAGTCATATCAACATACTCAGCCTTAAGTAATGTATAGTTATCTTCTGACACTGATTCTTCTGCGACGATATACATAAAGTCATTCTTATTTAAAAAGTCAATATCAGCCTCATTCTTCAATGTGATTTCTGAGTACACCTTAATTAATTTCATCTCTACAAGTATTTTTAATGAATTTCTAACTGATTTGATGTTCGTTGCTACAGGTTTCTTCCCTAATAATTCTAAAATAAATGATATTGGCGTTGGTACACATAATCTCTCAATATTCCATCTCAACGAATATGTGTATATAAACAATGCTCTTTTATCATTTTGTTCAAGCAGCTTTGTTATAACATGATTATCAAGTTTAATATTGTGTTCAAATTTGGTTTCCATAAATTTGTTACTCCTCTTAATTTAGTTTTTTTATGCTGAAAAAGTCGACTGTCTTAGCGATTGTCGCTTTATCTCTATTATACTAAATCGGGGTTAAAATCTTCGAAAGAGCAATGTTTTCTTGATGTTTCAAACATTTTTAGAAGAAATCGAAATCATGAGTTTTAGCAGTAAAATACTGCTGTTTCTCAATATCTGCTTTCAATTGGTCGTGTCAAGGTTTTTTTAAAAAAATATTATTTTCTCATCATTTTTTTCAAATGCTTCATCTCTTAAAAACTCTATCAATTCCCTATTAGTTTACTAAACATGATAAAAACGTTTCAGAATGTGAAACTACCGTTAACCAGACCTCTTTTTAAGTCGACGTAGATTAATACGGTCTATTTAATTCTAATTCAAAAACATTTCAGTATATTTTGATTGTAAAATCCAAAAACTAGGCATCTCTCTTCAGATAAACTCGTTCCTTATAGTTCATTTTCGAGACTAAAGGGAACTATAATAATATTTATTTATTGTTTCCGTTATTTTTTGAAAACCCGAACAACAAATATATTATTATAGTTCCGTTAAGTTCATTTTCGAGACTAAAAGGAACAACAATTAGACAACTGTACTTTCTAGACGTCCATATATAAGCTAGATAAAAAACCAAAGCACAAACTACCTTTGAGTTCCCTGCTTTCAAAAAGCCCTTATGGTTTACTCATGTATGTAACCATTAACATTTCACTTTTCAATTTGGATATAAAATTAATTTATGGCTTATCGTCATTCCAGAGGAAAATTAATGCTAAACCCCGCTCATCCCCGTATATAGGTCGTCTTTTATCCGTCTCGTATCGGAATTTTTTCACATCGTATTGGTGTGTATGTAGGTGCTACCCTCCCTTTTCCTAACAAGACCACTATGAAATGTGGAAAACACCCCCTCCTCTATTCAACTCTTATATGACACACCCATCCTCTCATGACTACTTATAACGCCCTCAATTGCGCTGATGAGTACACAACAACGTCTAGCAAAAATTACAATTGCAATTACAGTTGCCATAACATACTTCGTTCCTTAAAATGATGATATACATGGGAAGGAGTTATAGTATGCCAACTTTTCAATATGGAACTACAGCTATTGAGTATGACATCGAATATGCCGACGATAAGAAAGACGTATCTATTATTGTTGAATGGATGGAAGGCATTCGGCTCATCGCCCCTACAGGCATTACTAATAAACAAGTTGAGGAGATTGTGCGAAAGAAAGCACCTACTATCCTTCAAAAGCTAAAAGAGGTAAATGAAATAACTGAGCCTCCCTTTCCAAAGGAACTTGTCAGCGGTGAAAAATTTGCTTATTTAGGACGAAACTACCGATTGAAAGTATATAGAGAAGAAGGACTACAGAAAGCGCAGTTAAACTTTGTAAGAGGAAGATTCATCGCAACTGTTCCATATGGAATGACTGAGAATGAGAAGAGGCAGCAATTGCTGGATTTGTTTAAGACTTGGTATCTTGAACACGGTAAAGTAAAGGTACAATCACGTTTAAAGCTATATTGCGCTAAGATGGGTGTTACACCTAATGATGTGCAACTAAAGGAGCAAAGAATGCGTTGGGGTACTTGCACACTTGAGGGCAATATCTATTTAAATTGGCGAATTATCATGTCACCAATGTCCATCGTAGACTATGTGTTGGTACATGAACTAGCACATTTAAAGTATATGAATCATAGTAATGACTACTGGAGCTTTGTACGTTCTATCCTACCCGACTATGAACAACGTAAAGAGTGGTTACGTGTAAACGGACCTACTTTAACATTGGAATAATGGGAAAGCCATCTAAAGCAAGATGGCTTTTTTCATTATCATTTTTTATTTCTTATAATGCACGGTTGCTAAGTCAATCAACTGCTGTGTTAAACTCTCCAACTTTTCTTTTGGACAAGGACTTACACGGAGTTGCTTCTTAATCTCCTTTCGCATTTCACGTTTTACATCTTCTTTAGTTGTCCATTCCACTATATCTGCTTCCTGCTGAATAATGTCCGTTATAAGATACGTTAATGCTTTTAAATCCTCTACGTCATCATATGGAGGCATTTCTTTCTCCAGCATTTGATAAAACGGATATTGCTCACGAGTAAAGCCTTGTTCTTCTCCTTTTTGTGCTGCATTCCGCATATCATTCACCATATTACGATATTCTTCCAACAACTCATCGATATCCATCTGACGGTCTCTGCGCCGTTGAAGGAGTTCTTCGAGCCGTTCCTTTAAAGATGTATAGTAGACTGGATTCTCTTCCAACTTGACTCGTATTTCATGACGAATGGCATGTTCCATTTCAGCTGCTTTACCTTCTGGTGTCTTCGTTTCATCTATCTGTTTTTCAAATCGATTCGATAGAATATCAATTGGTTCGTGAACAACATTAATACCTACTGCTGCAAGATGCTCCTCTATAAGCTGCTTTACCTTTTCTCCGCAGTCACTAATATCCATACCATCTACACGATATCGAGACTTTGCTGCTTGCCGCACTTTACCTAGAAACTTTAAATCTGCTATGTAATTATGTGCTTTAGGACTAGGCATTACCATATCCATGCTTTCTGAAAAACGTTTAAATGCTGTATCAAATTCGTTTCGTACGTCTTCTGGTTCTAACACTTGTAAACATGCTTCTAGATTATCTGTCGAGATATAGTCGAAAAAGCGCATAGCAGAACGATGACGAGACTGTAATCTTGGTATCTCAGTATCAATATTTTTTAATGCACCTTGTACATCTTCTTTATTGAAAATAGCAAGCGCTTGCTCTAGGAATCTAGAAACACCGTAATAATCTACAACCAAACCATAAGTCTTTTTATCATATGTACGATTTGTACGAGCTATGGCTTGTAAAAGATTATGTTCTTTAATTGGCTTGTCTAAATACATAACCTGTTCGATTGGAGCATCAAAGCCCGTCAACAGCTTGTCACACACGATTAAGAAACACAACTTATCCTCCGACATCGGATTCTTAAAACGAGCAATCACATCTTTTTCTTCTTCTTTTGACAAATGATGTTTTTGGAGATGTTCCCCATCATTATGACCCGCTGACATAATAACTTTAGATTCATAATTACTTAGTTCATCTAACATCTCCTTATACATAACTGCTGCTTCACGGCTAATCGCTACAATTTGTGCCTTGAAGCCATTTGGCTGGATATGTCTTTCATAATGTTCAATCATATCTAGTACAATACGTTTAATTCGTTTTTGTGATGAAGTAATCGCTTGTTCTGTCACATACTTCTTCTTAATACGTTCTCGGTCTTCCTCACTGTACTCACGGAATTGTCGTTCAAACAGTTCGTCTAACGAATCTCCTTGTACATGCAAGTCCGCCATTCTTGCTTCATAAAAAATAGGTACTGTTGCTCCATCCTCTACTGCTTGTTCAATGGTGTATTTATCAATATATGGTCCGAATGTACGCTTTGTACTCTTATCTTCCTTATCAATTGGCGTACCTGTAAATGCTAAATAACAAGCGTTTGGCATAGCACTTTTCATTGTGGTTGCTAGTCCACCATATTGTGAACGGTGAGATTCATCAACCATGACAAAGATATTCTCAGCAGTAGATAGGTTCTTGAATTCCTTTGTCTCTGCATCCTCTTGGAACTTCTGTACCAATGTCATAATAGTAGAGCCTGTACCTTGTTGAAGTAGCTGCCGTAATTGTGCAACTGACTCTGCCTGTTGTGGATTTGGGAAGCCACATCGACGGAAAGTGTTTGTAATTTGTTCATCCAAGTCTTTACGGTCTGTCACAACAACGATAGTGGGGTTCTTAAGTTCTTTAATCCGTCGCAACTTAACAGCAAGATACACCATTGTTAAAGATTTTCCGCTTCCTTGCGTATGCCATACAACACCGCCACGTTGCGTTTTATCCTCCGCACGTAAAATACGGTCAATTGCTTTATTTACTGCACGGAACTGCTGGTAACGAGCAAGTTTTTTAATTATACGTCCTTCTACTGGCTCATATACAATAAAATTACGAATTAAATCTAGTAGATTCTCCTTTGTTAACATTCCCGCTGTTAAAATATCTTGTGGTGTTGGAGAAACTCCTAATTCTGCGACTGTTTTTGGATATGGGTCTTTCCATTCACCGTAGTGTTGCGTTTTGGCTCCAATTGTTCCTACTTTAGCACGGTCATTACTCGTAACAATCATAAATTGGTTGTAATGAAATAGCTGCTCATGTGTTTCTTGATAGCGCTGTAACTGACGTACACCCTTACCTACTTGTTCATCTGGTGACAACATGGGACTTTTGCATTCAATAATAACAAGAGGCAATCCATTTATAAAAATAGTAAGGTCAGGGCGAATGCTACCTTGAGCGTTACTGATGGTGAATTGGTCTACGACAAGAAACTCATTGTTCTCACATTTTTCGAAATCAATGAGTCTAACTGTTTGGTTCTTCTTTCCTTTGCCAAGGTCCTGTTGAATAGAAATCATATTTACTATCATTTCATGGAACTTTTGATTTGCTTCCATTAAGCTTGTTGATTCGATATGAGTAATAGAACGTATGACTTTTGCCAAATTTGTATCAGAAATCCATGGGTTTAATCGTAAGATAGCTTTGATTAAGCGTTCTTTTAATACAAATTCACCTCGTGTTTCTCTTTCTATATCAAGAGAAGGACCATGAATATATTCATAGTCCAATTCCTTTAATTGTTCAATCATGCGGTTTTCTACAAGTTGTTTCTCATTCCATTTAGCGAAGGAGGTCATACTTGTGTCACCTCATCTTCATCAACCTTTACACGAACTCTTTCTGTAAGGAGGGATTGCATGAGACCTTTTTTTATATCTCTTAGCTGCATTAATCTTTTTAACTCTATTTCCTTCTTTTTGTCCACGCTCTCTATAATTGTTGTTACTTGTTTTTGCTCTTCTTTTGACGGAATTGCTACTTTTATCTGTCTTAAATTTTGCTGGGTTAATTTTAATCTCGTAGCTCCTTGAATAGATAGATATGGGGTAATGTCCCTATGCTCAAGAAATCTATATATCCATTCATTTGTTACACTAGTTTTTGCCCTTATTATATGAGCGTGATTATTAACCCAACTCTTCCCTCTAACAAGATTAGTCATTGACCAATCCCTGAATTTTTTAAAATGGTCGCCATCTTCCCCAATTAGCACGATTTCCTCATCAAATAAATAATCATTAATATAATCTACAACACCTGTTGCTCCATAATAAGGAATCTCTCCTTGCATGGTTTCTCGAACTTCTTTGCTAAGAGGAACACGTCTATTATCCAGTATTTCGCAGCATTCATCTATTGTAACAACTTCCCAATCTTTAGGGATATCTCCAATTTCCGTCTTCTTAAACTTCGTATGTCCAATTCCTTTTGCCAAAAGCTGCTGTACTAATCCTTTTTTTATTTTTTCTTTTTGTTCAATAATACCCTCTGTTTTCTCAATGGCTTTATCAACAGAAGAAAGAATTTCAGTGATTTTCTTTTGAACTACCAATGGTGGAACTAAAATATCTAACTTTAGTAATTCTTTAGGTTGTATTCTTTTCGAACCTGTACCTGTAGCTAATGACTCTAAATTTTTATAAAACGACGGTCGAGCAAAATAGTAATATAACCAGTTAACATCTACTTCTTCTGAGACATCAAAAGCAGGAACATCTTGAGTAGATTGATAACCGTTAAGTTCATTAGGTATTATCCCAATAGCACCATTATGTAGATTTTGTTTACCATAGATGAATTGTCCAGCTTTTCTTTTAAAATACACAGTAGAACCTATTTTATCAGTAGCTCTTTCCTCCCTCTTTTGAACACCTTGTAAATGCAATTTTACAGTGAGTCTTTTGTCAGTCTTTTGCTCCTTGGCTAACTCTCTACTCTCTTTAAGAATTCTATCAAGCTGAACTTTTCTCCAGTTAGTCACCAAATCCCAACTCCTTCAAATACCCATACATTACCGATTCAATTTCCTTGCGCTCTTCCTCCAACTTACGAAGTTCCACTATCGCTACACCTACATCAATTAGTTCTTCCTCTTCCCTTGTATCTATATAACGAGCAATATTTAAGTTGTAGTCATTTTCACGAATTTCTTCGATACACACAGGACGACAATATTTCTCTACTTCCTCATATTTTTCGTATGCTTCTACAATTTTTTCAATATCTTGGTCACATAATGTATTTTGATTCTTTCCTTCTTGATAATCCTGAGAGCCATCTATGAAGAAAATTTTATTTTTACGCTCTTCTGGTTTATTACGATTAAGGATTAGAATACACGCTGGAATACCTGTACCATAAAATAAATTCGAAGGTACACCGATGACCGCTTCAATTAAGTTTTCTTCAATCAAACCTTTACGAATTTTCCCTTCTGCTGCTGCTCGGAACAGAACACCATGAGGCATAACAACTCCAGCTTTACCCTCGTGGTTTAATGTTGCAATCATATGTTGAATAAATCCGTAATCCCCTGCGTTCTTTGGTGGTAATCCAAAACGGAAACGACCATATTCATCACTCTCAGCTTCCTCACGTCCCCAATTCTTTAAGCTGAATGGTGGGTTCGCAATAACACGGTCATATAGAATCAGTTCACCATCTTGCAACAATTTTGGTTCACGAATTGTATCTCCCTTTTCAATGCGATGGTCGCTTAATCCATGTAATAGAAGGTTCATCTTACAAATTGCCCATGTATTAAGATTTCTTTCTTGTCCATGTAACACAAGATTACGAGGGTTTCCGCCTTTTCCTTTAATGTAATCTACAGATTGAATAAGCATTCCACCAGAACCTGCTGTCGGGTCGCATACACGCATTCCTTCTTCTGGCTTAATCAGTTTCACGATAAGTTCTACTACTTTACTTGGCGTATAAAACTCCCCACCTTTTTTCCCTGCATCGTCTGCAAACTGCTTAATGAGATACTCATAGGCACGTCCAAGCATATCTGGCTCAGATAGGCTTGCATTACTTAAATCAATTTTAGAAAAGTGTTGAATTAGTTGTAATAAAAGATTGTCTGGTAACTTCTCTTTATCATTGAAATCAATGTTTGCTAATACTCCTTGTAACGACACGTTTTCTTCTTCTAATTTTTCAAATGCTTTGTTGATAGCATCGCCAATATCTTGTGTTTTAGAACGGATATCTTCCCATCTTGCACCTTCTTGTACAAAGAACTGATGCTCATCACGGTCAGTCCAACCGTAGTCATCTCCTTCTTCCTCTTCTATACGCTTTGCTGTTTCTACAAATACGTCATTCAAACGTTTTAGGAATAGTAACCCAAATATGTAGTTCTTATAATCGGAAGAATCAATACTTCCTCGCATTATGTTCGCAGATTCCCATAAATGGGATTCCAGTTGTTGTAATGTTAATTTCTCCATGCTCTTTCCTCCATCTGAATCACATCTATATACATGTATGTTATTAAATAAAGTTGTCTACCTACTACTATAACAAAATCCCCCCCTTACAACTAGTTTCTCCCTAATCTATATCCAAACATATGACTACTGAACCAGATACTAAAAAGTGCTGTGAGATTTCCTAATCCCAGTAACTAATAAAAGCAATATTTCATTAAATGTTTTGTGATAAGAGCCTCCCTCTTTTCATAAATAAGAGAGACACAATATACAGAAATATATTCTTCTATATCAACAAAAGGAGATTGATTTCCACATCTTCTTTTAAGAATATTATATTAATGATACAATTGGCATATAATAAAAAGGAATCGATGCGCTAACATCGAGCCTTTTTACAACTAATCATAACAGCGTGGTTAGTTCATCTAATTTAATTATTTGGAATCAGAAGAAGAACCATCGGCTTGGTCGGCAGAGTGGTTCTTTTTCTTTTCTCAAGTTCTACTGTAACAATCCTTACTAAAACGAAAGTTCTACCAAAAATCAGTATAGTTCCCGATAGCAGAACAACTATCTCTTACCATTATACAGACAGTTAAGGACATAATTTTGTGGTCACAAAATGGTCACACACCTTACAATAACCATTGCTTTTTTAATAGAATTCCATTTATAAAAAAGCGTGAAAATGCCTTTAAATCAACGTTTCCCCCGTAGCTCAGCAGGGAGAGCGCCACCTTGACAGGGTGGAGGTCGTGAGTTCGAGCCTCTCCGGGGTCATAAAAAAGAGACACCATATCAACCTTCTACGTGATATGGTGTCTCTTTTTATCTAATTCAATTACTTCCCACCAAACATCTTCTCCAAAGACTTCGCATTGGCAAACAATACTTCTTTCAAGTTATCGTCAGCAACGATTTTATAATCGCCATCTTTGTCTTTCTTTAAGTTCAATGTAACTTCGCGAGTTGCCATTGCTGCATCTTTATCTGCTAAGTTTTTGACGATAGTTGATGTCATTGTTTTTTCGATTGCTTTTTCAGATTGTTCTTTGTCTTCACTAAAGGCACTAGCGAACGCCATTGGCATAACTTCTCCCACTGCTTTTGTTACAGCAACGGATAGGTCTGCAGATGTAATTTTCACTTTCACTTCTGCTTTGTCATCCTTTTTCGATACTTCTTCTAGCTTTTCAAATTTAAAGTTCTTTGTAATTGCACTTAGCATTGCTTTTGCCTCAGCATCATCTGTTTTTTCATTTAGTTTATTAAATTCCTTGTCACTCTCAACAAATGTACGAGCCTTTTCTACATCACCTTTTTGTATCGCTGTTAAAAATTCTTCTGTAGTATCTTTCGGATTTGCACACCCCGCTAAAACACCTGCTGTTAATCCTACTACCATCATTAATAGCAATAATTTCTTTATCTTTTGCACGTTCATTCTCCTCTTATCTTTTCTAGTAAGTCAGCATCATACAATATTATGAAACTGACATTACAAACATTTTTTAGTA
This sequence comes from Bacillus sp. HMSC036E02, assembly GCF_001836235.1. Lineage (NCBI taxonomy): Bacteria > Bacillati > Bacillota > Bacilli > Caryophanales > Bacillaceae > Bacillus > Bacillus sp. HMSC036E02. The sequence continues at coordinate 32,766 of NZ_KV827813.1, forward strand.
TAGCATTTATATGATTCGTTTTCTATTAATTCCCAAAAGATAAAGGGCCTTGCAGCATTCCTACAAGGCCCCTCTTCTATCAATCTGTATCCGTAGCACAAATAAACCACATTTTACGCTCCCTACTATCTAACACCATCCAAGTAGCATCCCATGCAACATCGTAAAACCAATCTGTCCAAGGGCAATAGCTTTTGAACACTTTAATATCTTCATAGCGATCTTGGAACATATATTGACATACATTCACGGCTAATTGTTTTGCGATAACTGGTCGTTCCTTAAATCCTTCATATGCTCCGCCCGACAAAATTTGAGCGGCAATGCTACCATCAAGCATGACTGCCCATTGCTCTTTAAAATGCAACTTATATTTTTCTGACGTATGTATTTTTAACTCTTCTAAGCTATTGATTATATCTAAAGAGTTAAAGATTCTTCTAAAGAAGTGCTCGTGTCCATCTTTCCAATATGGTATTTCTTTAAAAAAATTTTCGTTATGTACTTTAAAACAGCTTATAACCACTCCGCCATTTACGTTTTGTTCCTTAAATGTATGTATGAGTTTCTCAATAGATGAGTCATTCGTTTCTATTTTTTCAAACGTTCCTGCTTTTCATCTCATAACGCCCACTACTCTCTATTCAAAATTTGTTTCTTAATTATAAATATCAAAATAAAACCCAGCAACTTTAAGATTGCTGGATTATCTCTTATTTATATTTGAAAAAACAATAACAATTGCTCCAATTATATAATGCCCTGCTACCATCCACATACTCCGATCAAAAATCATAAGCGATAACCAAAGTGATATATTCATAGTAGCAAATAATAAATATAAAATGTAATCTCTCTTTTGTATTGCTCCTCTATTCATCAAAATGTAAGCGGCACCGATAGGAGGAAAAAGACAAATATTTTTCTTAACGACTACGGATGCGGAGTTAGTGTCTGCATATGAACCTCCTTTTCATCATAATACTTGCTTCAACATCGGCCTCACTACCCTATATTCATCACTATAAGCTTCCTTTATGATTAAAGGCGGGTAATCACTTTTTTCTTCCTCAATCATTATGAATACTTCTGTTTTCTCTTGTAATGTATTAGATTCTCTATTTTTAGTAGGTTTTTTACTTGTTTTAATTTTCTTTGTTACTTCGCCAAGTTTTTGCCCAACTTCTTCTACTTTGGCAGGTTCATTCGTAACATAGTATTCTTGTTCGTCCCATACTAATATAGGTGGCACTTGTTCTCTTTTGTTACATATTATATAAGTAGTACTAGCTACAAGTAGTATACAAGTTAATAAATAGAAGATAGTTTTTTTATTCATATACTACACTCCTTATCTATCATTTCATTGGATTATATAACACAATTTATTTTCAGAAAATGGATTTGGTGGTAATTTTCAGGTTGAACAATAAAGAAAAACCTTACCAAAGTAAGGTTCCGTTTTTACATTCTATAGTGACTGATTAATTAATACGATCATTACAATAATTGCTATAAGCATAACAACTAAACAGCCGATTAATTTATAAAATCCTCGCTTCGTTAATGTCCCACCTTGAACGTCTTTACGAATAAATAAGAATACGGCTAAAAATAATACAAGCCCAATGCCAAAAGCATACATCATTTGCATATGTTAATCTTCCTTTCTCTCCTCCATCTTAATATCTTTTTGCTAAAACAACAAATGAGATAAAGACGGTACTCATTGTAAGTGCCATAAGTATATTCAATAATATAGAAGAAACTTTTTTAAATTTTAGCACGTCTATTTTGAAGCGAAACACGGAACACTGTAAATAACTGTTACTATATCTCCTCACTTCTTTTTTTAAAATTTAATATCTCCATATTTGTTTTATCCTTTTAAAATATTTCATTTATTTCTTTATTTCACGAAATGCGTTATTTGTTTTACGGTGTTTTTCGTCATATTTATAGAAACTAACTGTTTATGGAGCATTTTTTATGTTTAGCAACTTTTTTTGTAGAAATCCTTCACTTTCCTTTCAATATTTAACACTATCTAAATAAAGTTTACGATAAATTCATAATTTTTTATTTTTTATACTATATTCCGTTATATTGTTGTATAATATCTATGAAAGCGCTTATTATTTCAATATACATAATTCAAACTTTTTTTATCGAAACATTCTAACTATTATACCTATATTTAAATGCAACAATTATGGCTATTAGTATAGGCATACCAAATATATCCACCCCATTTTTCTGTAAAATTACTTTATAACATGAAAGATTAACTTGGGTGATAAGTTATTGTGAATGTTTTTTTACAAAACAGATAAGTAATAGTGTTTGGTATTATGTAAATTATTGTAATAACATAAGAGTAAAGAAAAACATTTACATTGATTATTGATTCATTACTTATTGAAAAAGAGCAAAATGCACCTTTGTATGGAAAAGGATTATATGCATTGGGAGGTTTAAACAAATGACGAGGAAGAATACAACGACAAACCCTTGGGCCAAGTTCCACGGTCCGAACCTTGGTTATGTTATTGAGCAGTATGATCTTTACGTAACTAGAGCAGGTTCTGTTGATCCGGAATTACAAGAGCTTTTTGAAATTTTTGGAGCTCCTTCGTTTCAAGATGATGTCGTAACAGGGGACAACACAGCAACACATTTTTCTCCTCAAAACACAGGTAATATTGAAAAAATTCTTAAAGTCGTTCAACTTGTTGAGCAGATTCGTTCTTTTGGGCACACGTTGGCTCACATCAACCCGATGGAAGATGCTGCAAATGGACAATCTCTTCTTGAGAAAGCAATGAACGAACTGAGCGATGCTGACTTGAAAGCGATTCCAGCGAAAACAGTATGGCCAGATGCACCAGAAGGTATTCACACTGCACTTGATGTAATTCATAGATTAAAAGACGTTTATACAAAATCTTTAGCTTATGAATTTTCTCATATACAAGATAGTGAAGAACGCGCGTGGTTGCATCAAATGGTGGAATCAAATTCATTGCGTCAACCACTATCAAATAAAAAACGAACTGCTCTTTTAAAACGTTTAACAGCTGTTGAAGGTTTCGAGCAATTCTTGCATAAAACATTCGTTGGGCAAAAACGTTTCTCTATCGAGGGCGTTGATATGCTTGTACCTGTTTTAGATGAAATTGTTCTAGAAGGTGCTAAGAACGGCGTAGAGGATGTCATGATTGGTATGGCTCACCGCGGTCGCCTAAGCGTACTTGCTCACGTATTAGAAAAACCATATAGCCACATGTTTGCTGAGTTCAAACATGCAAAAATAGAAGGCGCAGTGGCTAATTCTGGCTGGACTGGCGACGTGAAATACCATTTAGGTAGAGAACAAGTCGTTAGTAACGAAGAAGTTAGTACTCGCGTTACATTAGCAAATAACCCGAGTCATCTTGAGTTCGTGAATCCTGTAGTAGAAGGTTTCGCACGTGCGGCTCAAGAGAATCGTAAAAAATCTGGTCTTCCAGATCAAGATACTTCAAAATCATTCGTAATTTTAGTTCATGGTGATGCTGCATTCCCTGGTCAAGGTATTGTATCTGAGACACTCAACTTAAGCAGATTGAACGCGTACCAAACAGGCGGAACGATTCATGTTATCGCAAACAATGCAGTTGGTTTTACGACTGATAGCTATGATTCTCGTTCTACGAAATATTCAAGTGACCTTGCAAAAGGCTTCGATATTCCGATTGTTCACGTGAATGCTGATGATCCGGAAGCTTGTCTTGCAGCTGCTAACCTTGCGATTCAATATCGCATGTTGTTCAAAAAAGACTTCTTAATCGATTTAATTGGTTACCGCCGCTACGGTCATAACGAAATGGACGACCCGGCAGTTACGCAACCACAAGTGTACAAAAAAATTAAAAACCATCCAACTGTAAGAGCAATTTATGCAGATCAATTACAAGCTGCTGGTGTTCTAAATGCAGATGAGGTTGAAACAATTACACAGTTTATACAAGAGCAATTAAAATCCGACTATGCACAAGTACCACCAGCTGATACGAGTGATGCAACAATTCACGTTAAAGTACCAGATGTTGTTGCAAAAGGTATTCAGTCAATTGATACTGGCGTTGAGATTGACTCACTTCGTGCAATTAATGAAGGTCTACTATCTTGGCCAGAAGGCTTTAACGTATATCCGAAAGTGAAGAAAATTCTTGAGCGCCGTAAAGATGCTCTTGAAGAGAACGGCAAAATTGAATGGGCACTTGCTGAATCATTAGCATTCGCTTCTATTTTACAAGAAGGTACGCCAATTCGTTTAACTGGTCAAGATTCACAGCGTGGTACATTCGCACACCGTCATATCGTATTACACGATACTGATACAAATGAAACATATTCACCATTACATCGCTTACCAAACATTAATGCTTCATTCTCTGTTCATAACAGTCCGTTATCAGAGGCTGCTGTTGTTGGTTACGAATATGGTTATAACGTATTCGCTCCAGAAACTCTTGTTATGTGGGAAGCGCAATATGGTGACTTCTCAAATACTGCGCAAGCATTATTTGATCAATATGTTTCAGCTGGAAGAGCAAAATGGGGTCAAAAATCTGGCTTAGTTCTTCTATTACCACACGGTTATGAAGGTCAAGGACCAGAGCACTCTAGTGCACGTCCAGAGCGTTTCTTACAGTTAGCTGCTGAGAATAACTGGACAGTTGCAAACTTAACGAGTGCGGCTCAATACTTCCATATCCTGCGTCGTCAAGCATCTATCTTAGGAACGGAAGCTGTTCGACCATTAGTATTGATGACGCCGAAGAGTTTATTACGTCACCCACTTACGCTTTCAACTGCTAGTCAGTTAAGCGAAGGACGTTTCCAACCTGCTTTAGAACAAGAAAACCTTGGCATGAAACCAAATAAAGTAAAACGTCTTGTTTTAAGCACAGGTAAAATGGCGATTGACTTAGCAGCAGAAATCGAGTCTGGTAAACATGAGTACAACTTAGACGAAGTTCATGTCGTTCGTATTGAGCAATTGTACCCATTCCCTGCTGAGAAAGTTCAATCTATTATTAAACGCTTTAAAAACTTAGAAGAAATCATTTGGGTTCAAGAAGAACCTCGTAATATGGGCGCATGGCATTACATGGCTCCAATTCTGTTCGAACTTGCTGGAGATAAAGTGAAAACAGGCTACATTGGACGTCCTGATCGCTCTAGTCCATCTGGCGGCGATCCATTCGCTCACAAAGCTGAGCAAGAACTAATCGTTGCACATGCTTTAGATGTAAAGTATAACTTCCGTCAAGATAAACAAGAAATTGAAGTTTACAGCAACTAAAAAGTAACAATGAAGCTTTCTTGCTTGTTCCTTGGGCAGATATTCTGCCCAAGGCCAGGCTAACAAATGGAGATTACCGAAGACAAAAGAAGAAAAAACACACCGTTAGGCAAATAAGGGGAGGACATTTAAAATGATCGAAATTAAAGTACCTGAGCTTGCAGAATCTATTACTGAAGGAACTATTTCACAATGGCTCATCAACGTAGGCGACAAAGTTGAGAAAGGTGGCAGCGTTGTTGAGCTTGAAACTGATAAAGTCAATGTAGAAATCATTGCAGAAGATTCAGGTATTGTATCGAAGTTACTAGGCGAACCTGGGGATACAGTTGAAGTTGGCGCAACTATCGCAATTTTAGATGCTAATGGAGCACCAGTTGCAGTAAGTACACCTGCACCAGTGGCTGAGCAACCAAAACAAGAAACGACTGAAGCACCGAAAGCTGCGGCACCAAATGCTGAGCAAACTGCAACACTACAAGGCTTACCAAATACAAACCGTCCTATCGCATCACCAGCTGCTAGAAAAATGGCTCGTGAATTAGGAATCGACTTAAACGACGTACGTAGCACAGATCCACTTGGACGCGTGAGACCACATGATGTACAAGCTCATGCTGCAGCACCAAAAGAAGCACCAGCTGCTCCAAAGAGTCCTGCTCCAGTTGCAAAAACTGAATTCGAAAAACCAGTTGAGCGCGTGAAAATGTCCCGCCGCCGTCAAACAATTGCAAAACGCCTTGTAGAAGTTCAACAAACATCTGCAATGTTAACAACATTTAACGAAGTTGATATGAGTGCGATCATGGAATTACGTAAAGAACGCAAAGATGCTTTCGAGAAAAAACATGATGTACGTCTTGGCTTCATGTCATTCTTCACAAAAGCAGTTGTTGCAGCATTAAAACAATTCCCATTATTAAATGCTGAAATTCAAGGTGACGAGCTTATCATTAAAAAATTCTATGATATCGGTATTGCAGTAGCAGCTCCAGATGGATTAGTTGTTCCAGTTGTACGCGATGCTAACCAATTAAACTTCGCTGAAATTGAAAGTGAAATTCGTGAATTAGGTAAAAAAGCACGTGACAACAAACTTTCATTAAAAGAACTACAAGGTGGTACATTTACAATTACAAACGGTGGTGTGTTCGGTTCTCTAATGTCAACACCGATCCTAAATAGCCCACAAGTTGGTATTTTAGGAATGCATAAAATCCAAGTACGCCCAGTTGCAATTGATAACGAGCGTATGGAAAACCGCCCAATGATGTACATTGCTTTATCTTACGATCACCGTATTGTTGATGGTAAAGAAGCAGTTAGCTTCCTTGTTGCTGTTAAAGATATGCTTGAAGATCCAAAGTCATTATTATTAGAAGGTTGATAGATTAAAAATCTATTAAAGGCTGTAGAATGAATCATTCTACAGCCTTTTTTTATTGTGTTCATACGGGACAAATTTCATGACATAAGGTAATAATGTATGCCTAAACGTAAGGAGGATTAAAATGAATAACCTTCCAATTCATGCAAAACTTAAAGTAAATAAGGATACTTTCTTCCTCCCCGATTCAAACGGGGGTGTCTATTTTCGAAATAACGCCAGTTCATTTCGTATGGACGGTGATGGAATTTATGACTGGATTGAAAAATTAATGCCAATGTTTAACGGGAATTATTCTTTAGCCGAAATAACCGATGGCCTCCCTCTCCCCTATCAAAACCGTGTATTTGAAATTGGAGAGATTTTATATGAAAATGGTTTCGTTCGTGATGCAAATCAAGATGCACCTCATGAATTAAACAGTACATTACTCGACAGATATGCTTCGCAAATTGAATTTTTAGAAGCCGATTCTCATTCAGGTGCTTTAAAATTCGAAACGTACCGCGGAACAAATGTCCTTGTACTTGGTTCTGGGGATATGCTCACTTCCTTAGTTTCTTCTTTATTAGAATCTGGTTTACCTACATTTCATTACCTCGTTACAGATCGGGATGAAACAAACTATGACAGAATACATGAGCTAATAGAACGTGCATATGAAGTTGATAACAGTGTACTCCTTCAAGAAATCGATACTACAATTGACCGTCCCTTGCATGAAGTATTCGAACCTTTTGATTGGATTTTATATGTTTCTCAAAACGGAGACATCGACGGTTTAAAAACAGTTCACACTATTTGTAGAGAAACGAAAAAGAATTTCATACCAGCTATTTGTTTATCAACACTCGGTATAGCTGGACCTGTCGTAACAGAAAATCGTGATGAATGCTGGGAATCCGCATGGCATCGGCTACATGAAACGACTTTGCAAAATGAAAATTCATCGGATTCCTTCTCACCAATTACATCTGCCATGTTAGCAAATGTAATCGTTTTTGAATTGTTTAAACATGTCGCGGATGATTCATATCGTGAAAAAGAATCACAATTCTTTTTATTAAACTATGAAACACTTGAAGGAACGTGGCATCCTTTTATAAAACACCCTCTTGCAACTGATGAAAGTTTTACAATTGATACGATAGAAAATCTTTCTGAAAAACTTGAGCATCGGTATGGCCAACATACTTCAACTGATGTATTCCGCTTTTTCGACTCATTAACTTCTAAAGAAGCCGGTATATTCCATGTATGGGATGAACAAGATTCATATCAATTACCGTTATCACAATGCTATATTCAAGTAGCCAATCCATTATCAGATGGCCCAGCTCCCCTTCTGCCTCTTATGACTCGCAGTGGATTAACTCATAATGAAGCACGCCGAGAAGCTGGTTTAACAGGAATTGAAACATATGTAGCAGAAATCATTCACCGCCTTATTCCTGAACATAACAATATCGGTATCGGTGCTGGAGAAACGATGACAGAAGGATTTTACCGGGCACTACAACAACATTTAAACAATAAACTGTATGAGCGGCAGTCACATATGCTAGAAGAACTTACAACTGTTGATTTAACTGATATTCAAGATAAACATTGTAGATTTTATTACGATGCTCTCTCTACAATCCATGAAACACCTAAAATCGCAATGAGTGAAGAGATTCTCAGTTTTCCAGTCGTTTGGGTTGGTATAAATGATAGATGGTACGGTGCATCTAATATTAATATGACGTTAGCGTTACGAAACGCACTACAACTATCACTCTTTCACGTTCAAAATGAAGAAATTCCTTACAGAGCTAATATCTTGCCTGAATCATCTATTATTTTATATGACACGGATTCTTTTAGAGTGGAAATACAAGCGGAAGAAGAAATTCCAAGCGTACAATCTTTACAACTCGCCTTACAACATTTAGAAGAACATAATTTTTACCCCTTCGTATTTGATTTAGCGATTGAACCATTTTTGAAAGAAAACTTAGACGGTGTGTATGGGGTATTAATTGCAAAGGAGGACGGTTTATGATTCAAAATATATTGCTTATAGGAGATGGCCTTCTTGCAGACTATGTACATGATCAATTATGCAAACAATATTCCATCATTCGTCAGCATACTCTTACAGAAGAACTTCCTGAAACTATTCATCTCGCTCTCGTATTACATGATGGATCTCCTTCTACTATTCATCATGATGCTGAGCTAATTTTTCGCTCAAATCATATTCCGTGGCTACGTGGTTTTACTTCATTTGGCGAAGGTATTATCGGTCCTTACATTCATCCTCTTACGCCCGGATGTTCCCATTGTTCTGATGGACGCCGTTTTATCGCTGGCTTTGATCAAAAAGAAATGTGGGAACTACAGCGGAAATATGCCTTTAAAGCAGATAATGTAACGAGACGTGATGTACGTGCCACCCAAAATGGAATGTTGCAAATGTGTCATCTTATTTGCGCAGAAACAGAAAAAATATTAACTCATAACCATTCTTCTTTAGAAAATGAACTTATTTTACTAAACTTACAAACATTACAATGTACGCGGCATTCTTTTCTTCCAGATCCTCTCTGTCCTGTATGTAGTAATTTACCTGATGATACTGCGGATGCGGCGGAAGTTTCTTTACAACCAAGTTTAAAAGTAAGCACCGAAACGTATCGCTGCCGTTCCATTCATGAATTAAACACATTTTTAACGAGAGACTATTTAGATTATCGGGTCGGTATGTTGAACGGCAAAATGCAGCATTCTTTATTACCATTCGCTGACGTCATTATAAACATGCCATTAATGTTTGGAAATGAAGGTGTTGCAGGCCGAACTCATTCATTTGCAGTGAGTGAAGCAACTGCCATTTTAGAAGGTTTAGAACGATATTGCGGTATGTCGCCTCGTGGAAAAAAAACAAATGTGCACGGTAGTTTTCATGATTTAGAGGAACATGCACTAAATCCCCTCACACTCGGTGTACATACCAATGAACATTATAATCGTGATGGTTTTCCATTTAAACCGTTTGATCCTGATTATGAGCAAAACTGGGTATGGGGATATTCTTTATCACAAAACAGACCGCTTTTAGTTCCTGAATCAATTGCTTATTATAGCCTCGGTCATCGAGATGCTTTCGTGTATGAAACATCAAATGGATGTGCAATTGGCGGTAGTTTAGAAGAAGCGATTTTTCACGGCATTTTAGAAATTGTAGAGCGTGATGCCTTCTTACTCACTTGGTATGCCAAATTACCTCTTCCCCGCCTTGATCTTAGTTCAGCAAATGATACAGAATTACAATTAATGATTCAGCGGTTACGTACGATTACCGGATATGAATTACACGCTTTTAACGCGACGATGGAACACGGCATTCCTAGCTTATGGGTAATTGCAAAAAATACGCGTGAAAATGGAATGAACGTTGTTTGTGCAGGAGGCGCTCATTTAGATCCTATTCGAGCCTTAAAAAGCGCCATTCAAGAAATAGCAGGCATGTTACTTATAACAGACGATGAGCTCGAGCACAAAAGAGAATACTACGAAAAATGCTTACAAGATCCTTATTTTGTTAATAAAATGGAAGACCATAGTATGCTGTATGGATTGAAAGAAACGGAAGAACGTCTTCACTTCCTTTTACGGGAAGATGCACCGGTGCAAACGTTCCAAGAAATGAATGTATCACAATCATTTGATATGGATTTAACATCCGATCTCCACCAACTTTTAAATCGTTTGCATCAATCTAATCTTGAAATAATCGTTGTAGATCAAACCGTTCCCCTCATAGAAAAGAATGGATTACATTGTGTAAAAGTTATTATTCCAGGCATGCTACCGATGACGTTTGGTCACCATCTTACTCGAGTTACAGGACTGGACCGGGTATATACCGTACCGATGACACTTGGATATACAGACGAACCTTTAACGAATGAAAGATTAAATCCACATCCACATCCGTTTCCATAGTAAAGGAGGGATTTCATGCAGCTAGATACTTTTTTACATCATCTCCATTTCTCTATTGACGAAATTATGCCGAATCATGAGGTGGACTGGAAAGACGCACCGCTTCCTTATAAATTATATCGAAATGTTCCTACCATCCCGCTCTCCTTAGAAATCCCATTATCTTTATCGAACTCTTCTACTACACCTACTTTAGATGAGATTGGTCACTACCTTTGGTATTCATTTGGTGTAACACAATTATGTCAGCTAAATAGCGAGAGAAATGTATTACGTAGATCCATTCCTTCAGGCGGTGCCTTATACCCGAATGAATTGTATATCTATTTAAAGATTGACGATTATCCAGACGGCATTTACCATTATGACGCCGCGCATCACCGACTTATTTTACTTCGCGAAGGAAATTTCGATTCTTATTTGGCAGACGCACTCGGTAATCGCTGTAATATACATGATTGTTTCGGTGCTGCATTCGTATCCACTATGTTTTGGAAAAACTTCTTTAAATACAATAACTTTTCATATCGACTTCAAGGATTAGATAGCGGGGTTCTCATTGGACAATTGCTAGAATGTACAAAACAGTTCGGTTATACGAACGGCGTATACTTTCAATTTCTAGACCGTGCACTGAACCATTTACTCGGATTGTCAGAAGGTGAAGAAAGTGTGTATGCCGTTATTCCTTTAAGTACAGAACCAGAAACTAATTGGTTTCACAATAATTACCGTGAAAATAAAATAGTTACTTCTCATGAGTTGTTGCAACAAATTCCGCCGCTCGCACATGAACATTTCGTTCGCTCAAAACATGTAGGTGAATATCCGATGATAACAAAAATAAATGAAGCTTCTATGATCGAATCGACAGCACACTTCCAAACGCTACATCATGAAGAGCACTATCAACATAATACGTACGCTGTACAGCTACCGAAAGTAGAACGGTTATCGTATGATTTCCTACAACTTTGTAAAAAACGATATTCTCCTGATGCGGACTTTATTTTAACGAAATGGGATGCAGCCGAGCTCGCTACTTTACTACAAGAAGCGAGCCTCTCCTTCCCCTATTACAACGACCTTGACGGTAAGTATACAAATGAAAATGCACGCGTCTCCTTATATGGATGTTTTTATAACGTGAAAAATATTGAAAACGGAGCTTACGCTTATAACAGTAAAACACATTCCATACAACCAATTCGATATGGAGACCTTCGCTACCCACTTCAGTCTAGTATGACGATGGATAACGTAAACCTTTTTCAAGTACCACTTTGCTTACATGTAGTCGGAAAGAAAGATTATTATACAAATGCACTAGGCTATAGAGGGTACCGTATTCATCAAATGGAAGCAGGTATACTCGTTCATAAACTCGTTTTTGCAGCGACCGCGATGGGGATGGGCGGGCATCCTTTACTTAGTTTTGATACAAATTCATGTGATCAATTGTATGGAATAGATGCTGGGAATGAAACATCTCTTATTCAAGTTCCAGTCGGGGCATATCGGGCGCGGAATTGGTTAAAAGGGGCTTTGCATAGTTAAAAGCACGCCGATGGACGGCGTGCTTTTTTACTAGATTAACTTAAAAATACTCTTAATTTGTCTAGCAAATAACCAATTTTTCGTACCGTAGTTATCATTTAAACTATCTAAATTAATAGATTGTCCGTTAGCAAACTTTAATTCTAACGTAGTATTTTTGTCATTTGTTTTTAAGTTACTATTTGTAATGGCATCATACTTTAATTTTTCAATCTCAACATATTCGTCTTTTTCTTGTCCAATCACGACATGGTCTTGAAAGAAGAAAAAGACTTCTACTTTTTTACCGAAACAAAATACATTTTTCGTATAAATTAATGTCGCGTTATCAAGTCCGACACATACTTCTTTCATTTCTTCCACAACGTGTCCAAAGTCTTCTTCATGTCTTGCATTTGATTCAGCAATCCATTCTTCAATTGTTTTCATGTTAATTGCCATACTGCGCCCCCTGGTTCGTTCATTGCTTCGTTTAAAAAATAAATACTATATGAAAATATAAGCGATACGTACTATGTTTTCAAGGGGGAACGGTATATTCAAAATAAAGTGAAACTTTATTTACTCCCTCATTGTAAAAAAATAGCACTTTAAAAAGTGCTATTCTGCTCTCCTTGCCGCTTGCTGAATTGGATCCCAAACGCTGTTATATGGTGGTGCGTAACTTAAGTCGACGTCTTCTAAATCATGAATGCTCATTTTATTGAAAAGCGCCATCGCAATCACATCAATACGTTTATCTACGCCTTCTTCTCCAATTACTTGCCCGCCCAATAATTGTTTCGTATCGGAGCGATATAGTAATTTCAAGTAAAGTGGTTTTGCATTTGGATAATAGCCCGCCATATTTGTAGAATCTACTTTGACCGTTTTATACGGAATGTGTAGCCCTTTCGCTTCTTTTTCATTTAAGCCTGTTCTTGCGAGTGTCAAATCCATAAATTTAATAATGCCTGTGCCTAACGTACCTTTAAAAGCTCTTCGTTTATCAAGCATATTCAGTCCAGCAAGTCGCCCTTGCTTATTGGCTGTCGTTCCGAGCGGGATATGATCATGAATTTCCTTTATAACGTGGTAATGTGTTGCGCAATCACCGGCTGCATATACGTCTTGCACATTCGTTTGCATATATGCATTTACTTCGATTGCTCCTTTATGATTCTTACGTATATTTGTCCCTTCAAGAAAATCAGTATTCGGCTTCACTCCAACCGACACTAAAACAAGATCTGCTTTATACGTACCTTTATCCGTTTCGATTGCTTCTACTCGTTCATTTCCTTTAAATGCTTTTACATTTTCATTCGTTAAAATTTCAATATTGTGTTTATCTGCTTCTTTATGTATATATTCAGCCATATCTGCATCATAAATCGTACCGATATGATCATTTCGCTCAATCATTCTTACTTTCTTACCAAGTTCGACGAATGTTTCTGCCATCTCTAGTCCGATTGCACCACCGCCAATAATCGTTACATCTTCAACTTTATTCGTTTCTAGCGTTTTTAATATACGCTCAGCATCCGGAATTGTTTTTAAAAGATGAACGCCTTGTAATTCCCGTCCTTCCCATTCCGGCATAACAGGACGTACCCCGGTCGCAATTAATAATCGATCGTACGAAAATTCAAAGACATCTTTCGTCTTTGTATGCTCTGCGTACACCATTTTCTTTTCCGTATCTACTTTCGTTACTTCATGACGCACTTTCGCATCAATTCCATATTTCTCACGAAACGTCTTCACGTTGCGCGCGATTAACTTTTCAGTTGAAGCGATAGCACCACTAATGACATACGGTAATCCACACTGAGCATACGAATAAATCTCACCTTTTTCTAAAGTTACAACATTTGCATTTTCATCGTTTCTAACAATTTGCATCGCTGCACTCATACCAGCTGCATCTCCGCCAATAATGACATAGTTCACTTTACCACTCCTTCTTTTTTACATACTCTTTACGTTTTCCATATTTTATAGAAATAACACCTACTTCCATTGTAAAGAAAGAGAATTTCATCTTCAAATTTTGTGCACAAACTTATGTATGAATAGGTACCTGTCGTGTCTTATAAACAACATGTTTAATATCCTATAACAGTAACCAGTTGAAAGTAGGTGAAACATACATGTGCGCCGGCCTTCTCGTCCAGCTTCCAGAGGAACCGATAGAACCGAAACCCGCCCTCCCGCTTGAACAGGAGTTTACCGTTAGTGTAACTTTATACAGTGCTCGTGCTTGGTTATCTGACAATGACACTTTCTCACAAACTATTTGGAAAGCTACCCGCTTCGCTTCTGCATCACATGCTCGCAAGGCCATCTTTCCAGTCGGTACTGTTAAAATTATAAATTTTTCTGACGATACAATAACAGTTACTGCATCATCAGAATCAGATGATACGCTTAAAATAATCGTCCCTCCTCATTCCGAAGCTGCTTTAACGTCTAGTTCTTTATCTCATGTGCAAGCCAGTACATCAGGAGGGGCAAGTAAAGTCACATTTCTCTTTCATATCTTTTTCTCTAGGGAACCTCGTCCAGCCAAATAACGATAGAAAAGGTACAGTAATATACACTGTACCTTTTTCACGCGCTCTATTCTCTTGATTTAATTAGTTCAATATTATAAGTTTCGATATCTGTTAACTTTCCTGTAAAATAAGGATTTTCTCTATACCAAGACTGTTTTGCAAAATACGCTTGCATATCTTTCGTTTGAAAAATATGTCCATGCCTTGCATATATTTCATTTCTAGCAATTTTCAACTGTTCTTTCGATAAATATGTTAAATCTGTGCTCGTTAATTTTCGAATATCACTATCAGGAAAGATGAAACCATTATATACATACCCAGTCGCGGGCGTTGGAGTAACATTATAAACAACTGTTTTTTCTGCACTTTTCGTTTGGAATGGAAGATTATAAGACGAAAGTGCCGTTACCGTCTCTACTTTTGTCGTTTCCCGTCCACTTTCTCCATTTCGTTCTAAATAAATTTTCGCGCTTCCATCAGTCGCTACAGGCCCCCATGTAATTTCTTCTCCTGCGAGCGCTGTAACTGGTTTTTGATTTACGTACAATGTTGCACCAGGCGCGTTCGTTTGAACTGTAATATATTGACCTTGCAACGTTAAATCTATCGTTACGTTATTTTGGCTTTGTTTCATAAGTACAACCTTTTCCTCACGTGATAGTTTTACATAGTCATTTTTATATTCTGATTGAAACACTTGATTTCCCGGAAGAAATGGCCCATATTGCTTCTCAAACTTTTTGTCATCTGTCTTATCAATTTCTTTTCCGTTCATTTTTAACGATACGTCTTTTTCATTTGTAAGCAAAGTTGCATAGTACGTCTTCGCTTTCAATTTATATCGATCAAATATAAAGAAATACTTTCCGTCTTTCGTTAATGAAAAATCAGCTCTTTCTATTCCGTCCCGTTGTTTTTCACCTTGTCTCAAATATTCTTTTAATTCATTCACGTAAGATGGATTTTCTTTTATATATGAAAATAGAGGCGTTACGCTCTCTCTCGTTATCATAACCGATGGATCATCTGCCGTAACGATCTCAGCTAATTTCTCTCCGTCCCTCTCTTGTAAAATCGTAATCATCCGGTCTACTTGTGCCACCTGCGTATAATACGACAATCCGTACAAATACAATCCAATAATCGCTATAACAAATAGCGCTAACAGTGTAATGCCAACTTTTGCACCACCGCTCATGTTCTTCTTTACTACAGAACGTCCCCTCTTCGTCCCGCAGTTTTGACAAAACTGCACACCATCTTCAAACTGAACTCCGCACTTTGTACATACATTCATCCAGTCAACCACCTTTTCATTAGAAGCCAGTTATTCCCTGTGTTAAGGCTTGAATTATCGTGCTAATGTAAGACCAAAGTACAATGAATGTTGCAATTCCAATTAAAACATTTGCAATAATAAGTGTGTAAACGAGATCTAATCCGCCATTGTCTAGCTTTAATACGGCTACAGTTATACTAATCCCTATATAAGTTGCAGCTACGGATAATAATATCGGTAAGAAAAAGATTAATAAGAAACTAAAAAGAAAAGAAAGGACTAATATGACAATAGCCGGCGTCGCTATCGTTCCCCATATACCGAATACTTCAAGAAACGAAAAAGATGATTTCATCATCTTACCACTTACAAAAATAATAAATCCGACAAATAAAGTTAAAATTAATAAAAAGAAAAAGACCGTTATAGATTCTACAAAAAACGTGGGAGTAGATATATCTGGTGCAAATGTTCTCGTAACTGCTGATGCTGCACTCATCATTCTATAAAAAATACATGCTCCTAAAAAACAAATAAGAACAAGACTTACAATTCCATTTCGTACTTCAATAGCGCCGCTTTGCATAATTGCTGTCGGTGCTTGTAATGCATGTTTAAAAAATTGAAAATAGCCGCTCGCAAACCGCTTCGCTTGCTCTACCGTTTCATTTGGCCGAGTTTCCTTTGCTTGTGTCGCACGTGCTTGTTCCGGCCCTTCTTCTTGGCCACTACTTGCCACTACTTCTTCCGTTAACGAATGTCCACAATTCCCGCAAAATTTTGCCTCCGCTGCATTTTCTGTATGACATGACGGACATTTCATTCTCTTATCCCTCCTTAAGCATATACCATATAGGGTGTTACAAATTCAATATATGAATTTGTACATAAAACATGACTACAAGAAAAAGATTCTCAAATCCTTCTTCCGAAAGAAAATATATGTGCTAGTAATCTTGAAAAAAATGCTATTATGAAACAGAATAAATAATATTTTTAACAGATTGGATGACTGGCAATGGAATTGGGAAACTCAATTTTTCAAATACTCCTTACAAGCGTAATCCAATTATTATCTTTAATTGGCGTTATCATTGTAATTGGATTTCTATTAGGCTATTTAGAATCTCTCACACGCATGTATTGGTCGAGAGCTTTTGGAAGAAAAGGATTCCTATTAACGGCTTGGATTGGTGTTCCTATTCACGAACTTGGACATGTCATTATGTGCGTGCTGTTCCGTCATAAGATTGTAGCAACGCAGTTCTTCCCGACAGATACAAGCCAAGGGGCTTTAGGTTACGTACAACATCAATACAATCAAAAAAGTGTGTATCAACGGATTGGGAATTTCTTCATCGGCATTGGGCCTATTATTTCTGGTATTACTGCACTAATCCTTTTAATGCGCTATTTCGTACCAGAATCATATTTTTTATTTAATACAACTCTCGAAAAAACGATTGCTTCTACTTCTATTAATGTAGAAATGATCCAAAACATGCTCTTGTCGACGTTTGTATTATTGAAAAGCTTATTTACAATCGGCAATTTATTGAATCCTTCCTTTTGGTTATTTTTATTTATCGCCATTTGCATTTCCGCACATATCGCTTTAAGTAAACCAGACATTAAAGGATCAATAGACGGTGTTATCGTCATGTTTATCGTTTTATTTTTATTCAACATCATCGCGGGACTGTTTCAATACGACAGTAACCAGCTAATTGGACAGGTTATGAAATATAATATGTATCTCATTGCGTTTTCTAGTGTAGCACTGCTTTTCTCTTGTATTTCTACACTTGTTAGTTTTTCGTTTTATAAAATAAGAAGAGGGCGTTCTTTTTAAACGCCCTCTTCTTATTAATTATTCCCCTTATAATCACAATGCTCAACAGGAACGCGAGCATGCCCTTCTTCATCGGTACACCATGACTGTGATTGGAATGCAAGAAAGATACCAATCCATTCTTCTTCCTTTTCAAAGTGAATGAGTATTCCTCCGTCTTGCCATATGCCATCATCACCTTGCCATTTTTCTACATTCCCTTGATTCATATGAATATCATGTATACCGTTTCCTGGTTTGAAACGAAAATAGGAATCTGGTGTATTTTCTTCTGGTCCCCATCTTTCACCAAACGCGTAAATAATTGCTTTTTCTTCTATTGCTCGTTTTATATAACGTTCTATTTTTTCATTTAAATCATTATCTGCTCCTGCTTTTTCGGGAGGCAAAGGAATCATTTGATTTGAGTCAAATAGATTTCCTCTTACATAATCTAAAGCTACTTTCGGTTCATTGTTTTTTATTTCTGTAAAACCGAATGGTAATGTCGGTAAAATATGAATCGCCTCTGACTTAATATTGTTACTCGCAAAATATAAAACTTCTGACGGATAGCTTTGCGATTTTACGTTAATTGCAATACGATAATTTACTCCTGTCTCGCCCTGTAAATGAACTTGATAATGAGGTGTTTTCCCTTTTCCAATCTTTGATTGTATAACTGTACCTTTTAACACACCGTAGTTTTTTAGGGGCATACATTTCATCTCCTATTCATCTAGTAGAAGCTATTCATATTTAAATCATTATCCACTCATAAAAAAAATCCTCCTATGTTAGGAGGATTTTTAATTTCTCAACATATACCAAACAATAACTTCTACCACTACAAGCAAAACCGCACCAAAGATCATTAACGTCGTCTTCTTTAATAGTTCATTTTCACGGTAAGGGATATTACATAAGTAAGCACCTAGTGTAATCCGTGATGGACAAGCAATTGTCGCTACTGATGATGCGGTGTTTTGAAGTGTTGTGACATATTGCCACGGGAGTGCTACGTTTTGTGCGGTTTGCATTTGTAGTTTTATAAACATTGCATTTGATCCTGCGTTACTACCTGTTAAAAATCCACCAATAGCGCCAATAAACGGGGCAACGAAAACGAAAAAATTTCCAAACGTTTCACCAGCGGTTTTTGCAAGTAATAAATGCATACCAGATGCACCCATTAGTTCTGAAATGGCGATAAACATTGTCGTCGTAATCGCAAATGGAATCCATTGTTTTATCGTTTGCGAGAGTGATTGTTTAATAATATGAGATGGTATCCGGAAGAAAATAATAGTAAATAAGCAAGTCATACCGAGCCAAAATCCTGGTGAATATAGTAACTCTAGTTTGTAAGAGTATGATTTCAAATCAAGAACCGCATATGATCTGAACAAATCATGTAATGCTGGAACGAGGCGAGAAAGTAAAATACAAACTGTTAGAAATATATAAGGGCTAATAATTTTTATAATGGATACTTCTCTCTCCGTTGCAGCCGCATGTTCTGTTATAAGATTTTGCCCACTTTTTCCTTTTAATTTAATGATAAAAAAGCCAAAGGTAATCGTAACGATAGAACTTAATATCCCGGCTAGTTCAACACTTACGTACGCATTAGAAAGATAGATTCCGAGAGAAAATAATAGAAAGAACCCTACTCCTTCTTTCCACTTTTCTATAACCGCTTGCCAGCCGCCAACGACGTGTAAAGAAAGAATAACGAAGTAAGCAAACATCGGAATACTTAATAGCGCTGTATTTGTGCCAAGTGTTGTAAGAGGCATATTTATTAGCTGCGAACCGATAATCGTACCAGTTGCCATTGCGCCCCATGAACTAGCTAGTAAGCCGATGAATGAGAGTAGTACAGCTTGAAATGGTTTATACCCTAGTGAAAGAAAAATAGGTGCTGCAACCATAAAGCCAATACCGAATCCACTTACTGATTCAATAAGCGGGCAAATGCCAAAACACATAAGCAGCATTTGTAATAAGCGATCCTGAGTAACTGCTTCTAGAAAACGTGCTACTTGATCGATGTACTCCATTTTGTTCATGAGGTGAAATAAAAAAATACCGAAAAATAAAACGTACCCGACAATAAAACAAATTAACCATCCTTTAATCGTTGCGTGCACAGTTTCACTCATCCCTAATTGAAACATTGGCGAGAGTAAAACAATTCCAACAGACACAGCATAAGAAATTAACGAGGACCTTAATGACGTTTGTTTAAATAAAAATAAACAAATGAAAATCATCATAATTGGGATAAGTGCCAACAATATGGCCATGTTATCATCTCTTTTCATTAAAAATACAATTTTTAACTATTATATAACAGATGCCATAATTTTCAATTGTTTTTACAACAGATTCAAAAAAGGAACCAAACGGCTCCTTTTTATTCACTCCCATTTTCTATTATCCTGAAAAACTGTCTGCTTTCCGACTATTTCTTTCAACACAACAAACACAATGTAAGTACATATTGCTTGCAATATAATATTCCAAAATTTCATTAATGCAAATGAATGAATCCGTAGAAATAATTCGTTTAATAATACAATCGAAACGATACTAAATAATTCTATACTAATCGAAAATAGACATATTTCTAAAATAGACTGTTCTTGAATGCGATTTAAATTGGAAAAGATGAATACATACCCTAAAAATAGAGCCATTAACTCTATTTTCGTCATGCTAATGAGCCAAGCGTATAGCGGTACAGTTAAAAATAGATATAGTAGTTTACGTCTTAGCATGCCTTCTCACCCTCTGAATTATATGTATTTTCTGTATATTTTAACATTTATTACGCAAAACAAAAAGAAGAGACTACGCCTCTTCTTTTTGTTTTGTTGCCTGTATTAATTCACATATTTCTTCTCGTTTTTCATTTTCTAACAGCTCAATCACTTTACTTCCAACGACAACTCCGTCGCATATTGTAACCATTTCTTCTATATGTTCTTTTGTTGAAATGCCGAATCCAGCGACTACTGGTAAGTTGACGTGTGATTTTACTTTTTCTAAGTAACTATGAATCTCCTCTTTAAAGTTTTGACGTACTCCCGTTACGCCCGCTACTGTAACAGCATAAACGAACCCTTCTGATTCACTCGTAATTTTTTCAATTCTTTCAATAGGACTCGTTACGGTAACGAGTGGAATGAGCGCAATGTTTGCCTCTCGAAGTAACGGCGCAATAATATTTTGTTCTTCATACGGTAAGTCTGGAACAATAATACCATCCACACCGGCCTCTAAGCACTTCTCTACAAATCGTTCTTTTCCGAATGCAAGTACTGGATTTAAATATGTCATGAGTACAAACGGAATTTGCACTTCTTTCCTTACCTCTGCTAACGCTTGAAAAATGCCTTTTAATGTTACGCCGCTATCTAGCGCTCGCTTTCCTGCTCTTTGAATCGTTGGGCCATCCGCGACTGGATCTGAAAACGGAATACCAATTTCAACGATGCTTGCTCCAGCTTCATCTAAAAAACGAATTCTTTCTTTTAATTTTTCAAGGCCGCCATCTCCGCCCATTACATACGGAATAAATGCTTTCTTGCCATTTTCAAACGCTGCTTTAATTTTTTCTACTCCCATTTTTTACACCTCTTCCATATAACGTTTTATACTCTCTACATCTTTATCCCCGCGGCCTGATAAACAAATGACAAGCCCTTCGTCTGTCTTCATTTGCGGCGCTAATTTTAATGCGTATGCGACAGCATGTGAACTTTCTAACGCCGGGATAATGCCTTCTTTTTTCGTTAATAATTGAAATGCTTCTAATGCTTCTTCGTCTGTTATCGACTGATAAGAAACGCGGCCAATATCTTTTAGCAAACTATGTTCTGGACCAACACCTGGATAATCAAGTCCTGCTGAAATAGAGTGTGCTTCTTGAATTTGCCCTTCTTCATTTTGCAGAAGATACATCATTGATCCGTGCAGGACACCAACGCTTCCTTTCGTTAAAGTTGCTGCATGCTTTTCTGTATGAACGCCTTTTCCAGCTGCTTCTACGCCGTAAAGAGCAACTTCTTCATCGTGTACGAACGGATAAAACATCCCCATTGCATTACTACCACCTCCAATACAAGCAACGACTGCTTCTGGTAACTTTCCTTCTAACGCCTCATATTGTTTTTTCGTTTCATTTCCAATTACACTTTGGAAATCACGTACAATTTGCGGGAATGGATGTGGTCCGAGAACAGATCCCATAATGTAGTGCGTATCATGCACATGTGAAACCCAGTAACGAAGCGCCTCGTTTACCGCATCTTTTAATGTACCACTACCTGCCGCTACACTTTCTACTTTCGCTCCGAGTAATTCCATTCGGAACACATTTAATTTTTGACGTCTTACATCTTCTTCTCCCATAAAAATGACGCATTCTAATCCGAGAAGAGCACATACAGTAGCTGTTGCCACTCCGTGTTGTCCAGCTCCTGTTTCAGCGACAACTTTTTTCTTGCCCATTCGCACTGCAAGTAGTGCCTGACCGATTGTATTGTTAATTTTATGAGCTCCTGTATGATTCAAATCTTCACGTTTTAAATAAATCTTTGCACCTCCGCAATACTTCGTCAGATTTTCAGCGAAATAAAGCGGTGTTTCTCTTCCGACGTACGTTTTTAAATAATGATTTAATTCCTTTTGAAATGCCTCATCTTGCATCGCTTCTTTATATGCTTCTTCTAGTTCTAGTACAGATTGCATTAACGTTTCTGGAACGTATCGTCCTCCGTATATACCGTAATGTCCTTTTTCATCTGGATATGCGTAGTTCATTTGGAACACTCCTTCGCTTTTATAATAAATTGTTTTATTTTCTCTACATCTTTCTTTCCTTCTGTCTCTACTCCGCTGCTCACATCGACCATATAAGGCCGAACAGTTCGAATTGCTTCTTCTATATTAAGAGCGTTTAATCCACCAGCTAATATCGTTTTCTTTCGCAATTCTTTTGGCATATGCCCAAGTAGTTCCCATGAAAATGTCTTTCCATTTCCTCCATGAAACTTTTCTTTCGGGCTATCAAATAATATATAATCCGTTTCATACCCTTGAGCGTTTTTCATATCACTTTCTGAAGTTACTCCTAGTGATTTTATAGACGGAATATTCAATCTTCTGATTTGATAATTATCTTCATCTCCATGTAGTTGTACATGTGTTAACCCGCACTCATCTGCAATTTTCTGGATTACTTCTACTGATTCATTTACGAAAACACCGATTTTTAACACGTTGGCTGGAAGCTCCTGAATGATTTCTTCCGCTCTCTTTGGAGTGATTTTCCGCTTACTTTCTGCAAAAACAAATCCGAGTGCATCTGCGCCGTATTCGCAAGCACGTTTTGCTGTTTCCATATCAGTGATGCCGCAAATTTTCACTTTCATATATTCACCTTACAGTCTTCAAAAAAGTTACTAATAGAAGATGATGTCATAAGTGCCTCTCCAATTAATACACCTTTTGCTCCTGCTTTTTTAACACGAATAATATCCTCTTTTAAATGAATCCCGCTTTCACTAATCCAAAGTAGTTTCTCCTCATTCAATCTTTTTCCAAGCTTTTCAGTTTGGCTTAAATCTACTTCGAACGTTTTTAAATTACGATTATTAATGCCAATAACGTGCGGATTTAATACAATCGCAGTTTCTAATTCCTGTTCATCATGAACTTCAACAATCGCTTCCAATCCTTTTTCTAACACGTAGCTATACAACTCTTTTAACTTCTCTTTCGTTAACGCTGCTACAATTAGTAAAATAATATCTGCTCCCGCTTCATACGCTCTATCGATTTGAATCTTATCGATTATGAAATCTTTACATAAAAGCGGAATGTTACTTTCTTCTCTTGCTGTTTGTAAATCGTGAAACGATCCTTTAAAAAATTGACCATCTGTTAAAACAGAAACTGCTCCTGCACCACATTTCTCATATGTTCCCACTTGTTTTCGTACGTCAACGTGTAAATTGATATCTCCTTTTGATGGTGATGCTCGCTTTACTTCTGCAATGACAGTAAACTGCTGTAACGCTTCTACAAGTGAATGTGCCTTTCTTTTTGTTTTTACTGGTGTATATATTTCATATAACTCCGCAACTTCCTTTTTCTTCTGTTCTACAATTTTATCTAAAATCGTCCCCACTTTAGTTCACCCTTTCTAATTTTTCGTTGCTTGCTGCAATTAATAAGTTTAATTTGGTTAATGCTTTTCCAGAGTCGATGCTATGTGCCGCGAGTTTAATTCCTTCTTCAATCGTTTCCGTTTTTCCATTTGCGAAAAGAGCTAGACCTGCATTTAATAAAACGGTATCGCGGTAAACACTCTTTTCTCCGCTCAATACTTCAAGCGTAATCTTTGCATTTTCTTTTGAATTCCCCCCTCTAATTTCTTCATTTTTCACTCTTGAAAAACCATACTTTTCTGGATCAATACTCATTTCTACTATTTCATTATCTTTTAAAATGACAACGTGATTTTCCCCTTGTAATGATGCTTCATCTAAAAAACCACTTCCATTTACGACAAGCGCTTGTTTCCGGCCTAACTTTTGTAATACTTGTGCAACTGGTAATAACATATCTCGTTTATAAATACCGACAAATTGTGTTTCTAAATTCACTGGATTTGTTAAAGGGCCAATTAAGTTAAAGATCGTCGGTACGTTTAATTCTTTTCTTATTTTCATAATGCGCCTTAGTGCTGGATGCATCGCTGGTGCAAATAAAAATGCAATACCTACATGCTCTAGTAAATAATCAATTTCGCTTGGCGTACTGCTAATATTTACACCGAGTTCTTCTAATAAGTCTGCACTTCCTGTTTTACTAGAAACAGCACGATTACCATGTTTTGCAACCTTTACACCTGCTCCTGCCAGTACGAATGCTGATGTTGTGCTAATATTAAACGTTTGAGCACCATCGCCACCCGTCCCGCAATTATCCATTGCTCCTTGTATATGGTTCGAAAACGGCAATGCCTTTTCGCGAAGAGCTCGAACGAGACCGTATATTTCTTCTGCAGTTTCACCTTTCGCTTTCAGTAAGACTAAGAAAGCTGCAATTTCACTTTCTAATATGTTTTCACTTAATAAAAGTAATCCTGCTTTATACATTTCCTCTTCTGTTAAATGTTGACCCTCAACTAATTTACGAAGATAGTTATTCATACTCTTTCCTCCTCTTTTACTTCTGTTAAAAAGGCACGTATTAACTTTCCGCCTTCTTCTGTTGCGATTGATTCCGGATGAAACTGTAATCCGAAGAGCGGATAATAATTGTGACGGACTGCCATTATTTCTCCGTCGTCCATCGCTGTCGCTAATATGTCAAAGCACTTTGGCAAGCTCGTTTGCTCTGCAACAAGGGAATGATAGCGCATCGCCGTTAGCGGCTGTGTAGCGTATGAAAAGATTGACATTCCGTTATGTTTCACACGCGATGTTTTTCCATGTTTAATACGTTCTGCTCTAACAATGTCTCCTCCAAATGCAGCTATGATCGCTTGGTGGCCAAGACAAATCCCTAATATGGGAACGTTCTTATAAAAATGACGGATGACGTCGATACAAATGCCAGCATCCTCTGGTTTTCCTGGTCCTGGTGAAAGTACAATTCCTCTTGGATTCATCTCTTCTAACTGTTCTATCGTTATTTCATCATTTCTTACAACTACAATTTCTTCTTCATGTTCGCCTAACAGTTGATACAAGTTATATGTGAACGAATCGTAATTATCGATAAGTACAATCATTTCATTACCTCCAAAAGCGCTCTCGCTTTATTTAATGTTTCTTCATATTCAGCTACTGGATCTGAATCGTAAACGACTCCTGCTCCTGCTTGAACGTATGCTTTTTCATCCTTTACGACCATCGTTCGAATGGCGAGCGCCATATCAAGATTTCCTGAAAAACTAACGTATCCAACTGCACCAGCGTATACATTTCTTTTTTCATTCTCTAGTTCATTTATAATTTCCATCGCTCTAATTTTCGGAGCTCCAGAAACCGTCCCTGCTGGTAAGCAATACGCTAACGCATCAAATCCGCCCATTTGTTTTCGCAATGTTCCGTAAACTTCAGATACAATGTGCATAACGTGAGAGTATTTTTCTACTTTCATATATTTATCTATCGTAACCGAGCCGATTTCGCTCACTCTACCAATATCGTTTCGCCCAAGATCTACAAGCATCATATGCTCTGCTCGCTCTTTCTCATTGCCTAACAGTTCTTTTGCGATTTCCTCGTCTTCCCTCTTCGTTTTCCCCCTCGGCCTTGTACCAGCAATTGGATTCGTCATCACTTTATCCTCCCTTACTGATAGTAAACTTTCCGGCGAAGAACCGAGTACAACATAATCTTGAAAATCGATATAGAACATATATGGTGATGGATTTGCAATTCGAAGTTTTCGGTATAACCCGAATGGATCCCCAATACATTCACTTTGTAAACGCTGTGATAGTACGACTTGGAATATGTCTCCCGCTCTTATATATTCTTTCGCAATTTCTACCATCTCACAAAACTCTTTTTCCGTTATAGAAGAAGTAAATGATAATTTGGATTGTATTGCATTTACTTCAGCTTCTTCTCCTTGTAGCACTTCCTCTTTGTATACTCGCATCCTTTCGTATACTTCCTCATAATCTGCTGAATCATCTTCCCTGCATACATATACAAACGACAACTTTTGGCGTAAATGATCGTAAACGATAAACTCACGATATAGTAAAAGATGTACTTCCGGAATATTTAATGGGTCGTGTAAATCCGCTCCAATGTTTTCATACTGCCGAATGACATCATATCCAATATAACCAACTGCTCCTCCGCAAAATGGAAATGGACTGTCTACTTGTGATGGTGCGATTACTTCTTCTAACACTTGCAGTACGTTACCTTGTAACTTTTCTGCCCGGCCGTAAATCGTTCGTTCCACTTCCGTACCAACGCTTTTCACTTCTCCATAAGGATTACATCCTAAGTAAGAATAACGCCCTTTATCTTGATGAAGCTGTGAACTTTCTAATAAGAATTTCTTCTTCCCTTTCATACGTCTATATAAAGAAATTGGCGTAATGCTATCTCCTTCTTCTTCAGTGATTACTAAAAATGTCTTTCTCTCTCTTTTTTGTTTTATAAATTCTTCTTTCGTCATCATGTCCTTCACCTCGCCCTGAAAAATAAAAAAGTCCTCTACATATCGAAAATATGTAGAGGACGATAAATATACCGCGGTACCACCTCGTGTTGGATGCAAAAGCATCCCGCTTTGTTCAGGTACAAAATTTATACCTTATCCTTGTAACGGCGGAACCCGGGTTGCCTACTGAAAATAATTGTTCAGCATACCTCTCGTAAGCCCATTCCGTATATGGCACCGTACCGGGCTCCCACCTATTCCCGGCTCTCTGTAACGTCTCCAATATACGTACTCTTCTTACTTAAACGATTTCATTTATTTAATTTTTTATACACAAAAAGGGAGTACTCATCCTATAGAAAGGACGGGTACTCCCGTGGTGCCACCTTAATTCGTTACAAATGTAACGCACTTTACCGTATCAAAAACAATACGTGTCTCTTGTATCGATGAGATCATGTCGCCAAAGCCTACTTCTTTCGTTTCGGTTTGGAAGCTCCGAAGCCCATTCCACATCAATTCCATACTGATTCGCACCAACCATCAGCTCTCTGACATGTTCATCATGTGTACTCTTCTTCATCAACGCTTGCATTTTTTTAAGTTGCACTCATTATAGACCTGACTTTTTTCACAAGTCAATACTTTTTCAAAAATTTTATTTTTCTTTCCTTTCAATATTATATTGACAAAACAACCTCTTTTTATGTAAATATAATAAATACTCTATTAAAAATAAGGTTTTTTGTATGAATATTATATATTAAAAAAGTAAAATGACATCGAAAAACGCTTACATTTCTGAAAATTCATATTTCTATATGGATTTTTCAGAATAATCATGATAGATTATAAAGTGAAACTTTAATCAGTAGGGGTTTTGTTCATCCCCCACTTATTATTAGTTGAACTAATCGGGCATTTACGGGCAGTTGATCTCCCACCTAACTTCCTTGCCCATCCAATTTTAAGGTGGGAATTTTACTGCCCGTTCATGCGGGATAAATATGCATAACGCATCAAAAGACATGACAAAAGAAAGGGGAACTACATGAGTACGCAGATGTTAATTTTAACTTCTATCTCTATTTACATGCTCGGGATGCTAATTATCGGCTATTTCGCTTATAAGCAAACATCCAACTTAACAGATTATATGCTTGGCGGGCGTACACTAGGCCCCGCAGTAACAGCATTAAGTGCTGGAGCAGCTGATATGAGTGGTTGGCTTTTAATGGGCTTACCCGGTGCAATGTTTAGCGTTGGATTAAGTAGTAGCTGGATTGCGATTGGCCTAACATTAGGCGCATATGCAAACTGGATCTATGTCGCTCCTCGCTTACGTACCTACTCTGAAATTGCAAATAACTCTATTACTATCCCAGAATTTTTGGAACACCGTTTCCACGACAAATCCCATATGCTACGTTTAGTATCTGGACTTGTTATTATGATATTTTTCACGTTTTATGTAGCTTCAGGATTTGTCTCTGGTGCTGTATTATTCGAAAATTCATTTGGACTCAATTACCATGTTGGTCTTCTTATCGTTGGTGGAGTTGTCGTAGCTTACACATTATTTGGTGGATTTTTAGCTGTAAGTTGGACAGACTTCGTGCAAGGAATCATTATGGTAGTCGCTCTTATTCTTGTTCCAGTCGTAACAATTATGCACGTAAATGGACTTGGTCCAGCATTTGAAACAATTAAATCTATCGATCCGGCATTATTAGATATTTTTAAAGGTACTTCTGTATTAGGAATTATTTCATTATTCGCATGGGGACTTGGTTATGTTGGACAACCTCATATTATCGTACGCTTTATGGCGATTTCTTCTGTAAAAGAAATTAAAAGTGCACGACGTATTGGTATGAGCTGGATGATTTTCTCTGTTGCTGGAGCTATGTTTACTGGCCTTATCGGTATTGCATACTATTCAAAAGCAGGTTTAAAACTTTCTGATCCAGAAACGATTTTCGTTGAACTTGGCACTATTTTATTCCATCCACTTATTACTGGATTTTTATTAGCAGCTATTTTAGCAGCTATTATGAGTACAATTTCTTCTCAACTTCTTGTTACTTCGAGTGCAGTAACAGAAGACTTATATAGAACATTCTTTAAGCGTGATGCTTCTGATAAAGAACTTGTATTTGTCGGTCGTATGGCTGTTCTTGTTATCGCTTTAATTGGATGTGCATTAGCGCTTAAACAAAATGATACGATTTTAGCTCTTGTTGGATACGCTTGGGCTGGGTTTGGTTCTTCATTCGGACCTGCTATTTTATTAAGCTTATATTGGAAACGTATGACGAAATGGGGCGCGCTTGCTGGTATGATTTCTGGTGCCGCTACTGTTATTATATGGACTCAATTCAAATTCTTAAAAGATTTCTTATATGAAATGATTCCAGGTTTCGCTATTAGTTTACTAGCCATCGTAATTGTTAGTTTACTAACACAACCTTCAAAAGAAGTTGAAGAGCAATTTGAGGATTTCGAAAAACAACATCGTCATAATTTATAAAAAAATCTCTGCTGTTATCGTAACAGCAGAGATTTTTTACAGTTCGACAATCTTCTTATCAAATTTAACAAATTCTTTATGTTTCGTTAAATTTAACATAACACTACTCCTTTATAGTATGAGTATCAGCACTTATACAGAAAGGGGACTCCAACATGTTAGCAGCTTTCCAGCAACAACAAACACGAAAATTTTCACCTATCACAAATACTTCTGCGTCTTGTTTAAACATGCAACCTAACCCGCCTAAAATTTCAATTGCTCCTTCTGTTATTTCAGTCATCGGTGTTCACATGGAAAAACATAAATTAAAAATAAAAACGGGACAAAACATTGTGTTATCTGCTTCCATTTTGCCAATACAAGCAACGAATAAAGAGCTTATTTGGTCAAATATGAATTCTGATATCATCACCATATATCCAAAAGGTGACACCGTGACGATTACTGGAAAAAGTGCAGGTAAAGCAGTCGTAATTGTCACAACTGCTGAAGGCAAATTTCGTGACCTATGTGTCATTCATGTACAACCTTATATGACAAATCCAAAGTAAAAGAGTGGCTTCGTAGCCACTCTTTTACTTGATTTCAATATTTTAGTTTTTACTTTTTACAAGGTTAATAAAAAAAGATGAAGATTTATCTTGTTTATGATGGTTGAAATTCGAAATTGCCTGTTCTTCTGTATAAAAATTTGATGTAACTTCTTTCCCTGCTTCATCTATACTATGTTGCCTAACGCATCCTTTTAATACAAAATAACATTTTAATGGAACATTTCCTTGTCTTAGGAGCACTGTTCCTTTTTTATATTCTTCAATTTGTAATTCACTGAGGATCATTTGCTGCTCTTCTTCACTTAGTGTTGTAAATCTATTCATATACTTCTTTAATATCTCTTCCATTTTCCTCCCCCTTCTACGCCCGCATTTCTATAAAACAAAAAGAGAAGTATCATAACTTCTCTTTTCTCTCCTAACACTATAATTCCTGTGTATACACCGGCTCGTTTACGACATTTTTTGCTGTTCGCTTTTGTTGCTGCATTAAGAAAACAGATACACCAAACAATACGAGCATGCTACCGATCATTTGCATTGCATTTAATTTTTCTCCAAGTAAGAAGAACGCAAGTATAGATGCTCCAACAGGTTCTCCTAAAATACTCATTGAAATTGTCGTTGCATTTACATAATTTAATAGCCAGTTATTAATTACATGTGACACTGTCGGCACAACCGCAAGTAAAAGAAAAACAGTCCAATCCCACTTCGTATAACCTGTAAAGGGTACTTGTAATATAACATTATAAATCCCCATAAAAAGACCTGCAAACGCAAAGACTGTAAAGCTATAAATCCAGTGCGATACTTTCTTCACTGTCGTTTGCCCGATAAATAAATAACCGACAACCGCTATTACACTTAGAAAGGATAATATGTCACCATAAATTGCTTGCTTACTTAAACCTAAATCTCCCCAACCAATGCACATTACTCCTAAAATAGCGATTCCCATCGTTGCAATGGCTGAATATGTTGTTCTTTCTTTAAATAGAAAAAAACCTCCAACTAAAGATACGATTGGTTGAAGTGCCAAAATAATTGTTGAACTAGCAACTGTTGTATGCTTTAAAGATTCAAACCATAAAAGAAAATGCAGTGCTAAAAAGAAACCAGATCCAATTAAAAAGCCCCAATCTTTCATTTGAATCCTATTAAATTCCTCTCTTTTTTTCCATACGATAGGCAGCATAATAAGTACGATAATCCATAAGCGGTACATACTTAATATTGAAGATGGTGCTGAGGACATCTTTACAAAAACTGCTGCAAAGGAAATGGCAATTATAGAAATTGCTAATGGTAGTGCGATTGATTTTTCTTGTTTCAAATCCTGTCTCCCCTCTCACCTGTCAAAAATCCCACTTCATTATATCCGTTTTCTTTCGCAACTTAAATACTAATTTTTTAGATTCTTCGTACCATTATGGTAAAATAGAAATTAAGGCACCAATTAGTGAATATTTCTTTCCTTTTCACTACAAGCGTCGCTCTTACAATCGTTACAGTAAATTTTTATTTAGGGGGATCTACATGAGTCAAACAATAGGGAGAATTGAAGAAATTTCATTTTATAGCGCATCACTTCAAGAAGATGTTACACTTCTCGTTTATTTACCAGTAAATTACACACCACTGCACAAACATACAGTTGTAATTGCACAAGATGGTAGAGATTATTTTCAGCTCGGTAAAGCGCACCGTGTAATTGAGCGCCTTCGTGAAACCGAAGAAATTGACCGTACAATTATTGTCGGTATTCCATATAAAAATGTACATGATCGTAAAGAAAAATATTTCCCAAATGAAGTAAAAAATGCTGCATATATTCGTTTCCTTGCTCATGAACTTGCACCATATATTGATGAAAATTATCCAACGTACCAAATGGGAAAAGGTCGTGTTTTAATTGGTGATTCTCTTGGCGGAACAGTTTCCTTTATGACTGCACTTATGTATCCGCATACATTCGGTAAAGTCGTTATGCAATCACCATTTGTGGATGAGACAGTGATGAACTTAGCAAAAGAATTCAAAGATCCACAGGCGTTAGAACTGTATCACGTCATCGGTACAGAAGAAACGGCTGTAAAGCGTACTGATGGACAAGTATCTGATTTCGTAGGGCCGAACCGTGAGTTAAATACGCTTCTTACAGATAGAAACTTCATCACGCATTACGAGGAATTTGAAGGCAATCATACTTGGAAATATTGGCAGACTGATTTACCTAAAGCCTTCTCTCATATTCTATCAATGAAATAATAGAGAGCAGTATTCAGAATAATTTGATATAATAGATAAAGAGATTTATTTATCTCAAAATCTAACTAGACTTACAAAGGGAGGAATTGGAACATGAAATTAGGCATTGTAATTTTTCCATCTAAAATGATTCAAGATAAAGCGAACGGATTGCGTAAACGTTATGACCCGCACTACGCATTAGTTCCGCCACATATTACATTGAAAACACCCTTTGAGGCGCAAGATGAACAATTAGAGTCGATTGTAAACGAGTTACATACAATCGCAAGTAAAACGAACCCTTTCACCCTTCATGTTGGGAAAGTTGGTTCATTCGCACCTGTTAATAACGTCCTTTACTTTAAAGTAGAAAAAACACCTGAACTTACTTTCTTAAATGAAGAAATGCATAGCGGGTTATTCACGCAAGAACGCGAATATGCTTTCGTACCTCATTTAACAATCGGACAAGGCTTATCAGATGCAGAGCATGCTGATGTGTTGGGCCGATTACGTATGAAAGATTTCTATTACGAACAACCAATTGATCGTTTCCATCTTCTATATCAATTAGAAAATGGAACATGGACTGTACACGAAACATTCCGTCTTGGAAAGGGGAACAACTAATTTGCACGCACAGATTGTACAAACGGACGAACAACTAAGAGATGCATTCTCTGTACGTAAACAAGTGTTTGTAAATGAACAACGTGTCTCTGCTGAAGAAGAGTACGATGAGTTTGAAGAAACTTCAACACACGTTGTTATATATGACAATGATGTTCCAGTTGGTGCTGGACGTTTTCGCATCCTTGATGGTATCGGAAAAATGGAACGCATTTGCGTGCTAAATTCCCATCGCAAAAAAGGGATTGGAAAAATTGTTATGGATTCTCTTGAAGCGTATGCAAAAGAAAATTCGCTACCAAAATTGAAACTTCACGCTCAAACACATGCTGAAGATTTCTATAAAAAACTTGGATATGTAACAAGTTCTGATGTATTTATGGAAGCGAATATCCCGCACGTTGTAATGATAAAAGAATTGTAATTTGAAAACAGGAGGTGACCCCTCCTGTTTTTTTACATTGCTATTTTCTTTTTCTTCCGCTAAAGTTAAATGTTGATGCTATAGTTTTGAAGGTGAACATATGACACAAGAAAAATTTTCACAAAAATCGTTAACACACGCTGATATTCCGCGTGCGACATATCATATTCCGAAAACATCTACCCATTTAATTATGGAAGAAGATGTAGATGCGGCTTATTTCCGCGCTCTCGAGCAACAAAATGTTTTTTTAAACGAAAAACAATTAGAAGCCGTGCGCACAACAGAAGGTCCTGTTCTTACACTAGCTGGTGCCGGAAGCGGGAAAACAT
This sequence comes from Bacillus sp. HMSC036E02, assembly GCF_001836235.1. Classification (NCBI taxonomy): domain Bacteria; kingdom Bacillati; phylum Bacillota; class Bacilli; order Caryophanales; family Bacillaceae; genus Bacillus; species Bacillus sp. HMSC036E02. The sequence goes on from NZ_KV827813.1 coordinate 66,636, forward strand.
CTGTTTTAACAACTCGCGTAGGTTATTTAGTAAATGTAAAACAAGTTCATCCACGAAATATTTTATTACTTACATTTACACAAAAAGCAGCTGAAGAAATACGAAGTCGTGTTGCGAAGTTACCGGGTATGAATCATGCAGCAAGTAGCTACGTAGTTGCTGGTACATTCCACTCTGTTTTCTTAAAATTGCTTCGTAGCCAAGGGTATAATCAACAAATTTTAGCAAATGAAAAACATAAACAAATTATGATAAAAAAAATTTTAAAAGAATTGCGTTTAAAAGACGATTACGATGCGGAAACGATGCTCGCGATGATTTCACTTGAGAAAAACAAATTAAATCGTCCGAAAGATGTAAAAGCAAAAACACCAGTCGAACAAGAATTTAAAGAAGTATACGAACGTTTTGAAGAGGTAAAACAAAGATACAATTATATTGATTTCGATGACATCTTATTGGAAACATATTATATGTTAGAAAATAATGCTCCTTTACTAACTCAATTACAACAACGTTTTCACTACATTGAAGTAGATGAGTTTCAAGATACATCCTATGCACAATATGAAATTGTAAAATTGTTAGCCACGCCAAGAAATAATTTATTTATCGCAGGTGATGACGACCAGGCGATATACGGCTGGCGAGGAGCAAGTCACCAAATTATTTTATCTTTTCCAAAAGAATTTGATAACACAACAATCATTGCACTAAATACGAATTATCGATCCAATCCCTTTATCGTCGGGCTTGGAAATGAAGTTATAAAATTAAATCAAGAACGTTTTGATAAAGAGCTATACTCTGTTCGTGAGGAAGGTGTACAACCTTTTTATGCAAGACCTGCTACGACTCTTGATGAAGCAAATCAAATTTTGCAGCTTATTCAAGAAAAAGTAGAGAGTGGTGAACGTAACTTTAAAGATTTTTGTTTACTGTATCGCACACATTCTGTAAGTCGTTCGTTACTTGATCAGCTTACCATTCATAAAATCCCGTTTATTAAACACGGAGCGAGCCAATCATTTTATGAACATTCTTTAATTAAGCCTGTATTAGATCATTTAAGACTCGTGATTGAGCCGTTTCGACTAGAATCACTTTCAAACATATTGCCGACGATGTATATCGGACGTGATGATTGTATTTCATTTATTGAACGTGAACAATGGAAATATGGTGAGGGGCGCTTCCCTTCTCTTCTTCATTTCTTACTATTAAATCCAAGCTTAAAACCTTTTCAAGTGAAAAAGGTAAATGAGCGCATCGATTTTATTAAGTTTATTAAAGAATTAGAACCGAAAAAAGCATTAAAAGAAATCATTCATGGTAAAGGAAAATATTTAGAGTACTTACAAAGTAACGATCGTTCTTCCTTTACGATGCATAAAGACATACAAGAAGAAATGTTGGAAGAATTACTGGAGTCTGCCACTCGTTTCACCGATATTCCAGCTTATTTACAATTTATCGACGAGGCGATTCAAGGTCAAAAAGAAATGGAAGCATTAAAAACAATGCCGCAAAAAGATGCCGTTTCACTTATGTCAATTCATAACGCAAAAGGCCTTGAATTTCCATGTGTCTTTTTACTTGGAGCGAGTGATGGAATCCTGCCCCATACTTCTTCTTTAAAAGATGCAAATGATCGTGTTACGGAAACTTCTGAAGCGTTAGAAGAAGAACGCCGGTTACTGTATGTCGCCATTACACGTGCGAAAGAAGAACTTTACATTTCTTCTCCGCAATTTTTCAGAGGAAAGAAATTAGATATATCTCGTTTTTTATATACTGTGCGAAAAGATTTACCTGAAAAGACATCCACTAAATAAGGATGTCTTTTTTTATATCACGTTATGTACATCCCTCCTATATAAATTCCTTGTTTTTATCGTGAGAATTAACGTAATATCAGCCATATCCCACTCATATTGTAATAGTGTATGTCAGAACTCACGAGAAGGAGTGAACATAATGAGCTGCAATTGTAATGAAGATCATCAACATGAGTGTGATTTCAACTGTGTATCGAATGTTGTTCGTTTTATACATGAACTACAAGAATGTGCAACGACAACATGTGGATCTGGTTGCGAAGTTCCATTTTTAGGTGCACATAACAATGCATCAGTAGCGAATACACGTCCTTTTATTTTATACACAAAAACTGGAGAACCTTTTGAAGCATTTGCACCATCTTCAAGCCTTACTAGCTGCCGATCTCCTATTTTCCGCGTAGAAAGTATAGATGATGATGACTGTGCTGTATTGCGTGTATTAACTGTAGTTTTAGGTGATGGTACCGCTGTACCACCTGGTGACGACCCAATCTGTACGTTTTTAGCTGTACCAAATGCAAGACTAATATCAACCTCCACTTGCATTACTGTTGATTTAAGTTGCTTCTGCGCTATTCAATGCTTACGTGATGTTTCTATTTAAAACTAAATAATGAGTTAAGCATGGATTGGGTGGCAGATAATTCTGCCACCCAATCCATGCTTAAAGAGTATTCTTATGTAAATTTCTTAAAATTGGGAACTTGTCTAGAACATAGAACCTGTCCTTTTCATTAACTGAAAGTAGAAACAGATAAAGGAGTGAAAAACATGTTCTCTTCTGATTGCGAATTTACTAAAATCGATTGCGAGGCAAAGCCAGCTAGTACACTACCTGCCTTTGGTTTTGCTTTCAATGCTTCTGCACCTCAGTTCGCTTCACTATTTACACCACTACTATTACCTAGTGTAAGTCCAAACCCAAATATTACTGTTCCTGTAATCAACGATACAGTAAGTGTCGGAGATGGCATTCGAATTCTGCGAGCTGGTATTTATCAAATTAGTTATACATTAACAATTAGTCTTGATAACGTACCTACTGCACCAGAAGCTGGTCGTTTCTTCTTATCATTAAATACACCAGCTAACATTATTCCTGGATCAGGTACAGCAGTTCGTTCTAACGTTATTGGTACTGGTGAAGTAGATGTATCCAGTGGTGTTATTCTTATTAACTTAAATCCTGGTGACTTAATTCAAATTGTGCCAGTTGAGTTAATTGGAACTGTAGACATCCGTGCGGCAGCATTAACAGTTGCACAAATTAGCTAGTAAAAAGCGGTATTTCTAATACAGAAATACCGCTTTTTATACATAATAAAAAACACTCACAGTAGCATGAGTGTTTCATTCTTCATATTGTTTTATTGTGTTCTTCTTTTTCCCGCAATTGCATCCCTTTTTCTTCACAAATCCTTGTTGTTGTAATTGTTCTTGATATGCCTGTTGTTGTGCTTGGTGTTGTTGCTGTATATGATACCACTGCTGCAGGTCATATGAATTCTGCCTTGGATTATTGCTCACAGCAAACATCTCCTCTACTGTCAATTCTGTCTATTTACTATATGAACAACTCTTTATTTCCGTTCCCTCATTCTTTTAAACTCCGCTTTTTCTCGTATTATGAAAATATATTATTCTCCCATAAAATATCCTGTAATTGTTTCAATGATGGCTGCTGCTCCTGCAATAGCTAATAATGCAAGTAACGGTTCCGCAACGATAGGGATCCAATTATATAAGACTAATAAAAAAGCACTAACCCATACACCTGTACACCAATAACAGCTTAATAATTCGCCAATCCACTTTCTTAATCCATTACCTTTCACTTTTGTAAACGTTGATACACTTCCATCCGGCTCCGTAATCTCTAATTCATCAATAAATGGTCTTCGCAAAAAGGCTGTAATTTTATCATAAACAATTAAACGAGTGAGCCTAAAGGCAGCTAACGCAAAAATAAAAAATAAAAGCCAGCTTGTAAACAGCATAATTCCACCTTCCCTTATCCTCTTTCGCCTATTTAAAAAAAAAGGTCTTGAGATTGTGACCAAATCTCCTCGACTCCAATATCTTATTAATGTAAATACAAACAAGAAGATAAGGAGTGACATTAATGAGTTGTAACGAAAATAAACACCATGGCTCTTCTCATTGTGTAGTTGACGTTGTTAAATTCATCAATGAATTACAAGATTGTTCTACAACAACATGTGGATCTGGTTGTGAAATCCCATTTTTAGGTGCACATAATACTGCATCAGTAGCAAATACACGCCCTTTTATTTTATACACAAAAACTGGAGAACCTTTTGAAGCATTCGCACCATCAGCAAGCCTTACTAGCTGCCGTTCTCCAATTTTCCGTGTGGAAAGTGTAGATGACGATAGCTGTGCTGTATTACGTGTATTAACTGTAGTATTAGGTGACAGTTCTCCGGTACCACCTGGTGACGATCCAATTTGTACGTTTTTAGCTGTACCAAATGCAAGATTAATATCTACAACTACTTGCATTACTGTTGATTTAAGCTGTTTCTGTGCAATTCAATGCTTACGCGACGTTTCTATCGTAAAGTAAACTAAAAAACTATTGGGGTGGTAGAAGCTTTCTACCACCTTTACATATTTAAAAACCGGCCATACTAATCGATTGGATATCATCTATAGACAACCTAATATCTCTCATACTATTTTGCGGCATAATAGATACAATGCCATTACGATACGATATGATCGATCCAACATATGAGACTGTAGCTGTTTTTATTCTGCATCTTACTTTCGGAATGTAATGAGGGCGGTTTAGTAAAAAATGAATTTTTTCATCATTATTCATATCCTTAAATGATTTATTATACGGGACAGTTCTTACTGATTCTGGTTCTTGCTCTTCTTGTTCTATGTGTTCTTCTTTTTCTTCTTCTATTTTTTCTTCCACTTGCTGTTCTTCTTGTTGTTCTTGTTCTATTACCTCTTCCACAGCACTGCTTACAGCATTTTCGTTTCTATTACTGCTCTCTTTTCGATCCTCATTTTCAAAGTTTGTTAAGATAATCCTTTTTATTTTCGGTGCAGCAAGTTCTAAACTTACTTGCGTGATATATAACAACGGTTTTCCAACTGTTGAACTTTTATTTTTATTCTTCACACTCGTCCCTCCCACTTCCATACGTAGCTGAATAAATCGTGTACTATTATAGTTATATTCATTACGTAGTAAGAACTTTCGTTAAAAATCGTTCTTTCTCAGAACAAATAAAAAGGACAATCTCAGCATTTAGAGATTGTCCTTTAAAAATTAATATTATATTTATCCTAGGATATGATACCCTGAATCAACGTGAATGTTTTCTCCTGTTACACCGCGTGCTAAATCACTGAATAGGAATACTGCTGTATCGCCAACTTCTTCTTGCGTTGTTGTACGACGAAGTGGTGCGCGCTCCTCAATTTCTCTTAAGATTGAGTTAAAATCGCCTACACCTTTTGCAGATAACGTACGAATTGGTCCTGCAGAAATAGCGTTAACACGAATACCGTGTTGACCTAAATCGTTCGCTAAATATTTCACGCTCGCTTCTAATGAAGCTTTCGCAACACCCATAACGTTATAATTTTTCACAACACGCTCGCCGCCAAGGTATGTTAACGTTAAAATATTTCCGCCTTCTGTCATTACTTTTTTTGCTTCTCTTGCTACAGCTGTTAAAGAGAATGCGCTAATATTTTGTGCAAGTAAAAATCCATCGCGAGAAGTATCTACAAACTCACCTTTTAAGTCATCGCGATTTGCAAAAGCAATACAATGTGCTACACCGTGAATAGTACCTACTTCTTGTTTAATTGTTTCAAAGCAAGCTGTAAGTTCCTCATCATTCGTTACATCACAAGGTAATACAAGTGATTCTTGTCCTTCTAATGTGTCCGCTAATTCACGAACGTTTCTTTCTAAACGTTCTCCTGCATATGTGAATATTAATTTTGCACCTGCATTATGCAAAGAGCGAGCAATTCCCCATGCAATACTTCTTTGGTTCGCAACGCCCATAACAACAAATGTTTTCCCTTGTAATAGTTCCATGATATATCCTCCCAGAAATACTTATACTTGTTATTAGTACCTGATACTATAATTATAGTACCATAAAACCGCTTAAAGGCAAACAAAAAAGTCATTAACAGAAATTTGTTAATGACTTTTGGTTTCTATAAAAAACCGCTCTAATCCTTCTTCCCAAGACGGCATTTGTGAAAAACCATTTAATCGTAGCATGTTATGTTGAAAAACAGAATATTTGGGTCTCGCAGCTGCAGCCCCGAATTCTTCCGTTGAAACAGGTAATACATTCACTTTCATATTGGCGTACGAAAATATCTTTTGTGCAAATTCAAACCAAGAGCATGAACCACTGTTTGATACGTGGTATGTACCGTATAAAGAAGTATGAATGAGCTTATTAATAACCATATTTAAATCCGCCACATACGTAGGAGAGCCAACTTGATCCGCTACAACGGATATTTCATCTCTTTCTTTTCCTAATCGCATCATCGTTTTCACGAAATTATTTCCATATTTACCATATAGCCACGATGTGCGAACGATAAAATATTTATTATGTAACCCTTTGACGAACTGCTCCCCCGCATACTTAGAGGCCCCATATATATTTATCGGCGCTGGACTATGAAATTCGTCGTATCCATCTGGTCTGGCACCTTGAAATACATAATCAGTACTAATATAAACTAGCTTCGCCCCTACTAATTGTGAAGCAACCGCTACATTTCGAGCTCCGATTGCATTTATTCTATACGCAAAATCCTGTTCTTTCTCCGCATGATCTACTTTCGTATAGGCAGCACAATGAATAATTATATGTGGTTTTATTTCTTGTACCACTTGTTGTATTCGGGATATATTTGTCACATCTAATAACTTTTTATCAAATGGATATATATCATATTCTTCAGAGTCTAACTCTTCAAATAGTTGCTTTCCTAATTGACCGTTTGCTCCTGTTATGATAACCCTCTCTTTCATTTAACATACCCCTTACTAATCTTTTAGTGGTTTCCACCATTCCTTATTCTTTTCATACCATTTCACCGTCTCTTGTAATCCTTGTTCAAACGTGTATTTCGGTTCCCAATCAAATTCATTCTTCATTTTCTCTGCATCAATCGCATAACGACGATCGTGCCCTAAACGATCTGTAACATATTCAATGTCTTTTTTTGTTTTTCCTAAAAGAGTAATAATTTGTTCCACAACTTCTACATTTGTTTTTTCATTATTTCCACCTATATTATATACTTCTCCTACACGTCCCTTATGCAGAACAACATCAATCGCACTGCAATGATCCTTTACATGTAACCAATCTCTTACATTTAAACCATCACCATATAGCGGTAGTTTTTTTCCTTCTAGTGCATTCGTAACCATTAATGGAATTAATTTTTCAGGATACTGGTACGGTCCATAATTGTTAGAACAACGCGTTACTATAACCGGTAATTGATATGTTTTATAGTAAGATAGAGCTATCATGTCCGCGCTCGCCTTACTTGAAGAATATGGACTATTTGGAGCTAACGGTGTTTTCTCTGTAAACTTCCCTGTTTTTCCTAAAGAGCCATACACTTCATCCGTTGACACTTGCACAAGTTTTATATGCGAATATTTTTTAACTAGTTCTAATAAAGTGACCGTTCCAATTACATTTGTATCATAAAAAGGAATCGGATTTTCAATACTACGGTCCACATGTGATTCAGCTGCAAAATTTACAATCACTTGTACGTCTCGCTCTTTTATAACGTGTTCTAATAGCTCTCCATTTTGAATTTCTCCTTTTACAAAAGAGTAATTCGGGTGATCCTGAAGAGATTTTACGTTATTTAAATTCCCACTATATGTTAATGCATCGTAATTAATAATTTTATATGTTTCATAACTTTGTAGCATGTAATGAACGAAATTACTTCCAATAAATCCAGCCCCACCTGTTACTAATATATTCATAAACAACTCTCCTACTTAAAAACTATCTTCATATTCCTCTAGTAATGGTAATATCTGATCCTTATCGGACAATATAGGATCGGTTACTGGCCAAGGAATTGCTAAATCTTTATCTTCCCAAAGTAATCCTGAGTCATGCTCTGCGCTATAATATTCATCTACTTTATACATAACGATAGTATGCGGGACAAGCGTGCAAAATCCATGTGCAAACCCTTTTGGCACTAGTAATTGCCGATGGTTATCTGCACTTAAAATATATCCTTTCCATTGTTTAAATGTCGGTGATTTTTTTCGTAAATCAACGATAACATCATAAATTGCCCCTTGCATAACTTGAATGAGTTTCGTTTGTGCTTTCGGATTTTTTTGAAAGTGTAGTCCCCGAATCGTTCCTGCCTTAGCCGAATAAGATACGTTATCCTGTACAAATGAATACGTTATCCCTAATGTTTCTAGCACCTGCTTATTATAGCTCTCTGAAAAAAAGCCACGATCGTCTCCAAACAACCTCGGTTCTAACAATTTTGCATCGGTAAAATTTGTTTCTACAACTTTCATATTCTCACCTATTCTCCGTTAAACTGTTTCCCAAAATTAATATCCCGTGCTAACGTATTCGCCTTTTGAAGCGAAGCATGAGTTCCCGCATCAGTCCACCAGCCGCTCATTTCATTATAAGTAAGTACCCCTCGCTTTAAATACCAATTATTTATATCTGTAATTTCAAGTTCTCCCCGTGCAGAAGGTTTTAATTCTTTAATATAAGAAAAGACTTTCGAATCATACAAATAAATTCCTGTAACCGCATAAGAACTTTTCGGCTCTTTCGGCTTTTCTTCAATTTCAACTATTTTTCGGTTTTGAATATGTGCTACGCCAAATCTTTCGGGATCTTCTACAGATTGCAATAGCACTTTCGCACCTTCTTTTTGGTTTGCAAACTCTTCAACATACGGAAGAATATCATCTGAAAAAATATTATCCCCTAATATAACTACCATACGATCATTCCCGACGAAATCTTCACAAAGTCCTAACGCCTGTGCGATCCCGCCCGCTTTATCTTGCACACGATACGTAAAGGACACTCCAAATTCATGACCACTCCCTAAAAAGCTAACAACATCCCCCATATGCTCTTTACCTGTAATAATCATAATATCTGTAATATCGCATTGTTTTAGCTTATATACCGCATGATAAATCATCGGATACCGACCAACAGGAAGTAAATGTTTATTCGTTACTTTCGTTATTGGATATAATCTTGATCCAGTACCACCTGCTAAAATAATTCCTTTCACTTTGCATCTCTCCTTTATGATGGAGATAATATATCTTTGTAATGTTCTACAAACACTTTCCGGTACTTCTCATATGTATCCGCATCAAACTCATCCCCGTTGTAGTGAATACACCATAAATTTGCTTGATTTGGGATACCGATTAAATAACCAGCCCTTTGAAACTCTAAAGACTGTGACACATCATAAAAGTGAAACCCTTGAAACAAATCTTCTCGCCACGGAATATCATACTGCGTTGCCATGAATAAACCATCAATTGCCTGAACTGACAAAAATGGTTGATTACCATAAAAAACCTGATCTAAATTTAATAATTGATAATTCCGTCTTCTATACTCAATCACTTTCCCTACTAAATTTTTCCCTTCCCACCATATCCCGTTATTCGGTAAAAACTGAGCCCCAGCAACTCCTATTAAACCAAGCTTTTCATTTTCTTTAAACAGAGATATAAGTGTAGAAAACATGTCTCGATTAATAAGATATGTATCTTGATGTATATACACTTTGTATTTCGCTGGATATGAAAGGGCTCGGTTGTAAGCACTTGCCATACTTTGTGCATCTCGTATCGGAAAAATTTGTACTGTGTAACCTGGGGGAACAAAAATGTTTCTTATTTGGCTCTCACATTGTTTGAAAAGCTCCTCATTATTTACACAAACAACGACTAATATTGTATGATCTTTCATTTTTGTCCCCCCTTTTATTCTTCCTTATTTACATCTGACATATAGTGTTCCACAAATATTTTCCGATACTTTTCATAGTTCGTCATATTCACATCAAAATGATAATGGATACACCAAGCATCGCGCTGTACAGGTACACCGACTGTATATCCTGCTTTTTTAAATTCAAATGATTGGGATACATCATAAAAATCAAATCCGTCAAATAAGTCTTCTCGCCACGGAACATCATATTGTGTCGCCATTAATAAACCATCAATACATTCTACAGGAATAAATGTTTTTGATTCATGATACGGTTGTTCTAAACTTGCCATATAAAACAAATCATTCATATAACCAATGACTTTTCCTACAATTCCACGCCCTTCGTTCCATACGCCAGTCGGAGGAACATATTGCGCTCCAACCATCCCAATCATCCCAAGGTTTTCATGTTCCTCAAATAATTGAAGTAATCCGTATAAAAAAGCCCTATTTATAATAAAAACATCTTGATGTAAATACACTTTATACTTCGCTGGATGCGAAACGGCTTGATTGTATCCACTCGTCATACTTTTCGCATTTCGAATCGGCATAAATTGAACAATATACCCTGGCGGTACTAACAATTGCAATATATGTCGCACGCAGTTTGCATACAATTTCCGATCATTTATGCATGTAACAAATAATATTGTTTTGTCTGCAGCACTCATAATTGTGATTTTTCAGCTTCAATAATATACTGAAATACAACTGTCTCAGCCATGAAGCCACTTCCAAGACGATATTTTTTACAAATTCCATATAACTCCTCAATAAGCGGCTCATACATTTTATGATCAACATATACACGATCTACTTTACTAATTGAATATCCTGCTTTTAAAAACATTCTTAGCATTTCATTAAATGTAAAGAAACGAATATGTGTTTTATCTAATAAACCATATTCTGTATACGTCCAATTTCCAGCAAGTAAGGGAGCTAATACTGAAATATGAGCAACGTTTGGTATACTTGCTAAAATCACACCATTTTGCTTTATATATGGCTTAACCTTTTCAATCACAGCCCACGGATCAAATAAATGCTCTAATACATCCCCAAATAGGACGCAATCAAATTGCCCCTCCTCATAAGGAAGATCTATTTTTTCTATATCCCCTAAAATAACATGATCTAGTCTTTCCTTCGCTTTTTCTGCCGCCTCTGGAAATGCCTCTATTCCTGATACACGTGTACCGTTTTCTTTAATAGCTGCTCCCAATGCACCGCTCGAGCAACCAATATCAAGAACTTCTTTCCATTCCTTTTTTATATGCTTTAATAAATTCGGATTCGCTGCATTATAATAATGCTCGGATTTTTCTTCATATAAAGAACTTTTTTCGCGATTCATTTCACACACTCCTTATGCAAATTGAATTAGAAATATAAATCTCATATGAATTCTATAAAGTGCAGATTTTGTTCATCCCCCAATGATTATTAGCCCGCAAATAGCAGTATAAAATCTTTTATTTATATTGGTTACGTTACTGATACTCTAATATATAACCAATCTATTAGAGTTAGAATAGCGATAAATCATTTCTAAAAAACGAAACCTATTACACTTTATATGGTTTATCAAAAACTCCCCGAAAATATTTACGGTTATATTCAATTGCAGCATTATTCGGAACATAAGAAGCTGCTAATTCATTGTAATAATACGCTTTATCCTGCTCCCCTAACCTGCTATAACAAATACACATTTGTAAATAGGGTAGCCATGTGTAGCTAGCTGGACTATGGAAAGGACTTTCCGTTGCCATTGGTACTTCCGTGGCAAGTTTAAACCAAAATATCGCTTCATTATATTTTTCTTGTTCCATATATATATATCCTATTCTTGTACAATTCTCTCCTCTAGGGACGTCATACCGAAACGACTTCACACAAGATTCGATTGCCTTCTCCCACATTCCTAGCTTTGCATAGCAATCTCCTAACTTACCACATGCATAAATTTTCTCTTCATACCATCCTTCGTCTTGATTAAGAAATGTTTCATATAGAAGAACTGCATCATCATATTTTTGGTTATCCGTAGATTCATTTGCGTAATAAAATAAATCTCTCGGACTTAATTCTTCACCTGCCGCTACAGTATTTTGAAAAATTTTCAAATTACGATTTGTTACTTTTTTTTCTTTTTTATGTGTAATAGCAACATTACTACTAAAAACCTCACCAGAAATAGCTAAATACTCATGAACCTTTCCAAACCATTGAAATTGTTTTTCACGCTTTACAAGTCGATTTCTTTTTGTACAATATAAAGGTTTCCCGTTAGAATCCATTGCAAGATGATAAGGCATCGAAACAGCATCAATTTTAGGATCTAATTCTCTTTTTAAAAGTTTCAATGCTTCTTGAGCATCTTCTAATAAGACATCATCTGCATCTAGCCACAATATATACTCTTGCGTCGCTTTTGAAAAAGAAAAATTTCTTGCTGCTGCAAAATCATCAATCCACTGGAAATCATATATGTTAGAAGTGTATTTCTCTACGATTTCTTTCGTTCGATCGACGGAACCTGTATCAACTACTATAATTTCATCCACAATTTTTTCAACTGTTTCTAAACAACGGGCTATTGTCTCCTCCTCATCTCGAACAATCATACATAAACTAATTGTAATTCCTTGCTTGTTCAACATAATCACCCTCTTCCAAATCAATCATATGTTATACATATACTAAACTTTCCATTTTTTTAAATTGTTCAAGTAGTTTAAGATTTCTTTTCAATAATTCAAATGTCCGTGTCATTTTCTTTCGGTTTTGCATCTACTATATAATGAACGCTTTATGGAGGTGAATTTATGTCAAATAATAATTATTCAAATGGATTAAATCCCGATGAATCTTTATCAGCTAGTGCATTTGACCCTAATCTTGTAGGACCTACATTACCACCGATACCACCGTTTACCCTTCCGACTGGGCCGACCGGGCCGACTGGACCTACGGGACCTACGGGGCCGACTGTACCTACCGGGCCAACTGGACCGACTGGGCCAACTGGACCGACTGGACCGACTGGACCGACT
>NZ_KV827814.1:0-296 GCF_001836235.1 Bacillus sp. HMSC036E02
TAAAAACACAGGGTTTTATCTCTGTGTTTCTTCAAATTTTCGTTTTTGAATATATGCTTGAGCATGGATAATTTCTTTCTGAAGTTCTTTTAATTCTTCCGTAGATCCAGATTCAATCCTCATGTACGTAGTAACTAGACTAATCATCATATCCATCTTCTCTACTATATTTTGAATGACTTGTTCAGATTGCTCTTTTTTAGGATGTTGTATTGCTATTAAAGCATTTTCTATATAATTATTCTTTCTTTGCTGGATATCATAAATAAACTGTTTTGTGTTTGAGTTCATTTGTT
>NZ_KV827815.1:0-31817 GCF_001836235.1 Bacillus sp. HMSC036E02
ACGTCAGGAGCTCCATCCCCCTCACATTCTAAACGAGCCGCTTCCACCTTATATGTTACCTACGTTTTCTGCTTAGTCCCATTGCGTTTTCTACTTTGCGTAGTTGTTTGAATGCAACGCGGTTTGCTTTTTCTGCACCTTTGTCTAGAATTTCGTCTAGTTCTGGTGAGTTGATTAGTTCGTTATATTTGTCTTGGATTGGACGAATTGCTTCTACGACTACTTGCGCTAGGTCGCCTTTGAAGTCGCCGTATCCTTTTCCTTCGTACATTGCTTCAATTTCTTCAACTGTTTTTCCAGAGAATGAAGAGTAGATTGTTAATAAGTTAGAGATACCAGGTTTGTTTTCTTTATCAAATTTCACAATACCTTCAGAGTCAGTAACAGCACTCTTAATTTTCTTTTCAATTGTTTTTGGTTCATCAAGCATACTGATCATTGATTTTGGATTCGGATCAGATTTACTCATTTTCTTCGTAGGTTCTGTTAATGACATAACGCGAGCGCCTACTTTTGGAATACGAATTTCAGGAATTGTGAACACTTCACGGAAGCGTTTGTTGAAACGCTCTGCTAGGTCGCGTGTTAATTCCATATGTTGCTTTTGGTCATCACCAACTGGTACGATTTCAGTGTTGTAAAGTAAAATATCACCAGCCATTAATGGTGGATACGTAAGTAATCCAGCTGGAACTGAATCTCTACCCGAAGCTTTATCTTTATATTGCGTCATACGTTCTAATTCTCCAACGTAAGCAACAGATTGCATGATCCATCCTAATTGAGCGTGTGCTGGTACTTCTGATTGTACAAATAAAGTAGCTTTTTCAGGATCGATGCCGCATGCTACATAAAGTGCAGCAAGACTGCGGATGTTTTTACGAAGTCCGACGGGATCTTGAGGTACTGTAATCGCATGTTGGTTTACAATACAGAAATAACAGTCGTGTTCATTTTGAAGCTCTGTAAACTGCTTCATTGCGCCTAAATAGTTTCCAAGTGTAATCGTTCCACTTGGCTGAATACCAGAAAAGATAACTGACATAAGTAATTCCTCCTAAAATTGAATGCGTGATGGGGGGGAGAGAAGGCAAACAAAAAAGCCCATTCATCCCAAAAACTATAGGGACGAATGGACCGCGGTACCACCCTAATTATTTCACTACTGTGAAATCTCTCTAATCCATAATAACGTTAGGATATAACGCCAAAGCCTACTACTTTCGGTTCGGTTTGGTGCTCAAAAGCCCATTCCATACTGTACAATTACTTGTTCACACCAACCACAAGCTCTCTGAAATTGCCTCAATATGTACTCTTCTTTATCATCGCATACATATAAATTTATTTATTGTTACTTGAGCTCTTTTAATATGAAAGAACTAAAGTTTTATAACAAAATGTTTTGCTGATTATTATATCATATGGGATAGTGTTTGCAAACTACATCAAAATAGTAAAGCTAATAAGGGTCGAGAACAACCCAAGGAAGATACCTGTAATACAAATTGGATATGTCCATTTGAATGAATATGTTTTATAAATACGTTCTTTCTTATCTGTAGGTTCCTCGACTTCTTCAATTAAAGAGTCAATCTTTTTGTTCGTACCAAATACTCTTTGGAATGCGTAAATGGTTACATTGAAAAAACCATTTTGAAATATGTATAAAAAACCGCCGATAAGAATAAAAAACAGTGCAATATAAAACAAAATGTTGACAAAGTTCAACAAAAATTGAGATGAAATGAGGAATGCACCAATACTAGAAGCAATCATCGCTATAAAAATTAGTATACAAGTATGAAAAAAAACTTTATTCAAAATATTCCCCTCCGTCAAAATATTACTAGAATTATTATACTATAAAAGCTATAATAAGTACTAGGATTAATTTTTTGAAAATTATACGCAATTAAAGGTCTGATTTTAAGATGATGGTAGCAATGTTAATGTATCCCTTTACGAAAAATTAAAAATATAAATATTTTATTAAAAATTTTAACAAAAAAACAAAAAACTATATTCACAATTGTTATATTATATGTATAATGAAAATTGTAGAAACTTGGAGATTATTCTTTCAATTCTACTTTTTAACAAGTGAGGGTACAGGAAGTGCAATTAGGGGAGGCAACACAACATGAAGAAAAAGATACCGTTATTACTTGCATCAACTTTAACTGCAAGTATGTTGCTTAGCGCGTGTAGCTACCAAAAAGATGACGCAAAAGCAAAAGGGAAAGAGAACGCTACGAGTAGTAGTAACGGAAAACAGATTCTTAATTTAACAGAGTTATCTGAAATTCCGTCAATGGATGCATCATTAGCATCTGATTCTTCATCTTCTACAGCATTAAATAATACGATGGAAGGTTTATATCGTATTGGCAAAGATCAAAAGAGAATGCCTGGAGTTGCAGAAGATGTCGAAAAGCTAGATGATGGGAAGAAATACATATTTAAATTAAGAAGAGATGCGAAATGGTCGAATGGGGAACCTGTAACAGCTAAAGACTTTGTGTATTCATGGAAAAGAGCAGTAAATCCAGATACAAAAGCAACGTATTCATACATTATGTTCGATATTAAAAATGCAGAGAAAATTCATAAAAAAGAATTACCTGCTGACCAATTAGGTGTAAAAGCGATTGATGATTATACATTAGAAGTAGAATTAGACAATCCCGTTCCTTACTTTATCGATTTAACAGTTTATCCAGTATTTTACCCACTAAATGAAAACTTTGTAAAAGCACAAGGTGATAAATTTGGTTTAGAGGCAAATACAACATTATATAACGGTCCATTCGTTATGAGTGATTGGAAACATGAACAAAGTTTCCAATTCAAGAAGAATCCTTCATATTGGGATAATAAAACGGTTAAAATCGAAGAAATCAACTTTAATATTGTAAAAAATACAGCAACTGATGTAAATTTATATGAGACAAACGCGATTGATCGGGCGGCTTTAACGTCTGAATTTGTTGATAAGTTTAGAAAAAGCCCAGAGTTCCAAACAAGAAAAGAGGCAGGGGTTGCTTACTTAAGATTTAATCAAAGTAATCAGTACTTAAGTAATAAAAACTTAAGAAAAGCAATTTCAATGTCCTTTGACCGTGATAACATTGCAAAAGTTATTTTAAATAACGGCGCAATTGGAGCTTACGGATTTGTTGGAAAAGATTTCGCTGAAGGTCCAAATAAAAAAGATTTCCGAGCTGAAAATGGAAAGCTAGTTGAAACAAATCCAAAAGAAGCAAAAAAGCTTTGGGAAACAGCGAAGAAAGAGCTTGGAACTGATAAAATCGAACTAGAATTCTTAAACTTTGATAATGAAGATGCTAAAAAAGTTGGGGAATTCTTAAAAGGTGAGATGGAAAAGAACTTACCAGGTTTATCAATTAAAATTAAACAGCAACCATTCGCACAAAAAAATAAATTAGAAGATTCTCAGCAATATGATATTGCGTTTGGTATTTGGGGACCAGATTTCCCAGATCCAATCTCATATTTAGATATGTTTGTTACGAATGGTTCTCAAAATAAAACAGGGTATTCTAATCAGAAATATGATGAGTTAATCCTAAAAGCTAAAACAGATACAAAAGATTTACAAGCTCGCTGGGACAACCTTCTAGAAGTAGAGAAGATGTTAATTAAAGAGGATGCAGTTATCACTCCAATCTTCCAAAAAGGTTCAGCGTATGTAGTAAAAGGTGCCGTAAAAGATATTATCCCAATTAACTATGGTGGTAAATTAACTTACAAATGGGCATCTGTTGAACAAAAATAATCTTTTTTTTCCATCGTTTACAAGGGTATATGCCTATGATGGGCATATGCTCTTATTTTAAAAAAATAAAAGTAAGAATATTTTAAACTATCTTATTGCTTTTGAGAAAAACGGGGAGGTGCTTGACTATGGGACGTTATGTATTAAAACGTTTCGTGTACATGGCTTTGACATTATTTTTAATTACTACAATGACTTTCTTTTTGATGAAATTACTTCCGGGTTCTCCGCTTAAAAACCAGGAGAAGCTATCACCGGCACAAAAAGAAATCATTCTTGAAAAATACGGATTGAATGATCCGGTACCAGTTCAATATGCACGTTACTTAGGTAACTTAGCAAAAGGTGATTTAGGGGTATCATTCCAATATGATAACCGCCCAGTAACAGACATGATTGTGGATCGTATTGGACCATCAGCCCAATTAGGTTTACAAGCGATTATATTAGGAACATTTATCGGTTTAATTTTAGGTATTGTTGCCGCACTTCGTAATAATACGTGGGTAGATTATAGTGCAACAGTTATTTCGGTACTCGGAATGTCGGTACCATCATTCGTATTCGCCGCATTACTGCAATATTTCGTAGGGGTAAAACTAGGCTGGTTCCCAGTAGCATTCTGGAAAGGACCAGAGTTTACTGTAATGCCTACAATTGCATTATCGATGGGAGTTATCGCGACAATCGCACGTTTCTCTCGTGCAGAATTAATTGAAGTTATGCAAGCCGATTACATTTTAACAGCGAAAGCGAAAGGAATTAGCCAAGGCGTTATCATTGTCAAACATGCACTTCGTAACGCGTTAATTCCAGTTGTAACAATTTTAGGACCAATGGTTGCGGCATTAATTACAGGAACACTTGTTATCGAGCAAATTTATGCTGTACCAGGACTTGGGGAACAATTCGTTAAATCGATTACTTTAAATGACTATACAGTTATTATGGGAACTACGATTTTCTATAGTGCGATCTTCATTTTAGTTATTTTCATTGTCGATATTTTATACGGAATTATTGATCCTCGTATTCGTTTAGCGGGAGGGAAAAAATGATGAAAGATGTACAAAAATTATCTCCAGATTTATTTCAACAAGCCAATCAAAATAATGTTGATAATGAAGTCATTGCCCGTCCAAGCTTAACGTTTTGGCAAGATGTAAGAAGACGTTTATTCCAACATAAAGGTGCGATGCTTGGCCTTGTATTGTTAGTTATCATTGCGCTATTAGCGATTTTTGGACCGATGGTAAGTAAACACTCGTATAAAGAGCAAGATTTAGGTCGTGCGAAATTACCACCAAAAATTCCAGTTATTGAAAATGTTCATTGGTTACCATTTGACGGTACAGATCAATATGGTGTTGACCAATATGAAAAACGTGATATTAAAGAGTACTTCTGGTTTGGTACAGATGATCTTGGCCGTGACTTATGGACAAGAACATGGGAAGGTACACGCGTATCATTATATATCGCTCTTTTAGCGGCAGCAATTGACTTAGTAATTGGGGTTGCATACGGAGGTATTTCAGCATTCTACGGCGGTAGAGTAGATAACATTATGCAACGTATTATGGAGATTATTAACGGTATTCCATACTTAATCATCGTTATTTTAATGGTAATCATTATGGGATCTGGTATTTGGTCAATTACACTTGCGATGGCGATTACAGGTTGGATAGGGATGTCGCGTATTGTTCGTGGACAAATCTTAAAGTTAAAAAACCAAGAATATGTATTAGCATCTCGTACATTAGGTGCAACAAATACACAATTAATTGTGAAACATTTAATTCCAAACGTAATGGGACCTATTATCGTAATGACGATGTTTACAATTCCATCAGCGGTGTTTGGTGAAGCGTTCTTAAGTTTCATCGGTTTAGGAATTCAGCCACCATTTGCGTCACTAGGTTCTCTTGTAAATGATGGTTATAAATCTATTCAAACGTATCCGCATATGATGTTCATCCCTGCGGTTGTCATCAGTATATTAATTTTAGCGTTTAACTTAATGGCAGACGGATTACGCGACGCGTTAGATCCAAAAATGCGTAAGTAAAAGAGGGGAGAGGCAAAGATGAAAACATTGTTAGAGGTAAAAGATTTACAAGTCTCCTTTGATACACATGCAGGTGAAGTACAAGCTGTACGCGGCGTTACTTTTGATTTGAAAAAAGGAGAAACATTGGCGATTGTAGGAGAATCTGGTTCAGGGAAATCAGTTACTTCTAAAGCGTTAATGGGATTAATTCCGAATCCTCCTGGACGCATTAAAAATGGTGAAATCGTATTTGAAGGTCGTGACTTAACAAAATTAACAGAAAAAGAAATGCAGCAAGTACGCGGTAAAGATATTGCGATGATTTTCCAAGATCCAATGACATCATTAAACCCAACGATGACAATTGGAAATCAAATTATGGAAGGTCTAATTAAACACCAAGGGATGAGTAAAGCAGATGCACGTAAAGTTGCTTTAGAGTTAATTGACCTTGTAGGTATTCCAAATCCAGAAGCTCGTTTAAAACAATATCCTCACCAATTCTCAGGTGGTATGAGACAGCGTGTAGTTATTGCGATGGCGTTAGCTTGTAACCCGAAATTATTAATTGCCGATGAGCCGACAACAGCGTTAGACGTTACGATTCAGGCGCAAATTTTAGAACTTATGAAAGACATTCAGCAAAAAACAGAAGCAGCAATCATTTTCATTACGCATGACTTAGGTGTAGTAGCAAACGTTGCGGACCGAGTGGCAGTTATGTACGCTGGTAAAGTTGTTGAAATTGGAACTGTAGATGAAATTTTCTACAATCCGAAACATCCATATACTTGGGGTTTAATCGCATCTATGCCAAGTTTAGATGGTTCAGAAGAAGAGTTATATGCAATCCCTGGAACGCCTCCAGATTTATTGAAGCCGCCAAAGGGAGATGCTTTTGCACCACGTAACCCACAGGCACTGAAAATTGATTTTGAAATGGACCCACCTTTATTTAAAGTAAGTGATACGCACTATGCGGCAACTTGGTTACTTCACGAGCAAGCTCCAGAAGTAAAACCGCCGGCAGTCGTTGAAAAACGCATTCTTCAAATGAAAGCAGGTGAACAACATGACTAAACAACGTGAGAAATTAATTGAAGTAAAAAATGTAAAGCAGCACTTCGACGTGAGTGGTGGTGTTGTCAAAGCGGTTAATGATATTTCATTTGATATTTACCGCGGAGAAACATTTGGTCTTGTAGGAGAATCAGGTTGTGGTAAATCGACAACTGGAAGAACGATTATTCGTTTATATGATGCAACTGCTGGTGAAGTGTTATTCGATGGTGAAAATGTACATGGTAAAAAATCACGCGCAGAGCTGAAGAAATTCAACCGTAAAATGCAAATGATTTTCCAAGATCCATATGCATCATTAAACCCTCGTATGACAGTAGGGGATATTATTGCAGAAGGTATCGATATTCACGGACTAGCGAAAAGTAAAAAAGAGCGCATGGACCGTGTTCATGAACTATTAAACACAGTTGGTTTAAATAAAGAGCACGCAAACCGTTTCCCACACGAATTCTCAGGTGGACAACGTCAGCGTATCGGTATCGCTCGAGCGCTTGCTGTAGACCCAGAATTTATCATTGCAGATGAGCCGATCTCAGCACTTGACGTATCGATTCAGGCGCAAGTTGTAAACTTACTGAAAAAGTTACAAAAAGAAAAAGGTTTAACATACTTATTCATCGCCCATGATTTATCAATGGTAAAATACATTAGTGACCGTATTGGTGTAATGTACCGTGGCCAAATCGTTGAGTTAACAACAAGTGATGAATTATATGCGAATCCAATTCATCCATATACGAAATCACTATTATCAGCGATTCCACTTCCAGATCCAGATTATGAGCGCAATCGTAAACGTATCGTATATGATCCATCACAGCATAATTATGGTAGTGAAGCACCAACAATGCGTGAAATTCGCCCAGGACATTTCGTACTATGTTCGGAAGCGGAGTACAAGAAATATAAAGAGATTTATCAATAAGAAAAAGAGCCATTCTTCTGTTATGGAAGGATGGCTCTTTTTCTACTATATAAAAGAATTGTATACATTTGTCGGTCAGTCGATATATTTAAAGAATCGCCGATATAAATCTCATGTATCATTAGTGATATCCATATGCAAAATTACTGAACTTGAACAGAAACATTCTCCTCTTGTTCTTCAGGTTTAACAAGCGCATAACGCTCCCATGCTCTACTTTTCCAGCGGAAGAACATAATAATGGCACGTGTCCATTCGTCGATGGCGATTGCTAGCCAAATACCAACGAGCCCCATATCTAAATGAAAGGCGAAAAAGTAACCTAGTGGTAAACTCATTAACACCATAGAGAATGCACCGATTAAAACAGGATATTTTGCATCACCAGCTGCACGAAGCGAATTAATGATGACGATGTTCATCGTACGTCCCGTTTCAAGTAGTACACTTAGTAAAAGAACACTTGCGCCTAACCCGATAATGTGCGGATTATCTGTAAACAGTCCCATTAATTGTGTACGGAATGTAATAACGAGAGCGACCATACATAAAGTTACACCAATTGCCCATTTTACACTTTTCCACAAGCGTTCGTATGCTTCATCTTTTTCGCCACCACCAACGAGGCGGCCAATAATAATGGCTGTTCCCATACCAATTGCAATTGCAAATAAATAAGTGAACATGGAAATGTTAGTAGCGTATTGTCTAGCAGCTAATGATTCCGTTCCTAAGTACGTTGCGTAATAAAGGAAGACGATTTGACAAGCTTGATACATCACTTGTTCAAATGCAGATGGAATGCCAATTTTTAAAATTTTCCCAATGTATTCTTTGGATAAAGTGAAGTAATATTTTAATTTCACACGATATTCCATAACGCGGTATAGTAACCAGAAGAAAACAATAAGTGCGATCAATCGACTGATAGCGGAAGAAATTGCAGCCCCTTGTACACCGAGCTCAGGGAAACCAAATTTCCCGAAAATGAGTACGTAGTTTCCAGCGATATGAATCATATTCATTCCGAGTGAAATAAACATCGCTTGCTTTGTAAAACCGTGTACACGGATAATTGCGGCTAATGAGTTAATAATAGCTTGTAGGAAGATGGCTCCTCCGACGATAGATAAGTAGTTTTGCGCATACGTTAGTACATCGCCTTGTAAGTTCATTGCGAGCATCATATGTTTCGAAAATAAAAGAAAACCAGCGCTTATAACGAGCCCAACTATTAAATTTAATGTGACGGCTAATGCTGATATTTTAGATGCTTCCATAAAGCGTTTGGAACCGAGGTATTGAGATACAACGATAGCAGCGCCGTTCCCGATGACTTCTAATACCAAAATCGCAATATGAAGATATTGATTCGCTGCACCAACCCCAGATACAGCATCGTCTGATAATGCACTTAACATGAAAGTATCAGCGATCCCCATTAACATAAAAAGAAAAACTTCTAGAAAAATAGGCCATGTTAATAAGAATAAACTTAATTTCTCAGTAGGCCCGTTTTTTGCCTGAATTGCTGCCATGTCCGTCCCCTCTTTACCGATATCTATTTTTAGCAAAATGTATCGTAACATACTTTCTTAACCTTTGCACTCATTTTAGCCTACATATTTTTATTATGAAGAGAGTGCTATTTTATGATAAAAACAAAAGGATAATTATACATAAAATATTATGAGATATAAAATTCATTTTTCTCTGATAATTTAGAAAAGTAGAAAAAATATTATTTTTAACACGTTAGTATGAATAATCAGCAATATGAAACGTTTACAAAGGTATATTTTTTAACGAAAAATTTTAATGAAATAGAAATATAAATATACAAAAAATATATTTGTGTGTATAATATGAATTATTAGAACATATATATATTTCTTTTTGTTTGAAAATGAAAGGGTTAACATTTTTTTGGAGGGTGGAAGTATGAAAAAAAAGATACCAGTTTTTGTAGCATCAACAGTAGCGATGAGCATGATGTTAGGGGCATGTAGCTATCAAAAAGATGAATCGCAAGCAAACGCTAAAGGGGATAGCGGAAAAAGCGGCGCGAAGCAAGTTATTAACTTAATTGAAACACAAGAAATTCCAACGATGGATCCAGCGTTATCAGCTGATGCAGTTTCTTCAAGAGTAATGACTAATACGATGGAAGGCTTATACAGTTTAGGAAAAGATGATAAGCTAGTTCCTGGTGTAGCGAAGGAATTCAAAAAATCAGAAGATGGTAAAAAATATACATTTAAATTACGTGAAGACGCAAAATGGTCAAATGGTGAGCCTGTGACGGCAAAAGATTTCGTATATGCATGGCAAAGAGCGATTAACCCAGATACAGCTGCGAAATCAGCGTACATTATGTATGATATAAAAAATGCAGAGAAAATTAATAAAAAAGAGATGAGTCCGGATCAATTAGGGGTAAAGGCGATTGATGATTATACATTAGAAGTGGAATTAGATAATTCAATTCCATACCTTGTAGATTTAATGGTATATCCAATCTTCTATCCTGTGAATGAAAAGTTTGTGAAAGAGCAAGGTACGAAGTTTGGTTTGGAAGCGAATACAACGCTTTATAACGGGCCATTTACATTAAGTGATTGGCAACATGAACGTAGCTTTAAAATGACAAAGAGCGCGTCATATTGGGACAATAAAGAAGTGAAGATTGAAGAAGTAAACTTTAATATTGTAAAAGATACATCTACGCCAATTAACTTATATGAAACAAATGCAATTGATCGAGCGTCGTTATTAGCGGAGTTTATTGATAAATATAAAGGAAAACCAGATTTCCAAACAGTAGAAGATACATCTGTATTCTTCCTTCGTTTAAATCAAAAAGATCCAGCTTTAGCAAATAAAAATATTCGTAAAGCAATTTCACTTGCTTTTGACCGTAAGCCATTCGTGGATACATTATTAAATAACGGTTCTAAGCCAGCGACAGGATTAATTCCTGATAACTTCATTAAAGGACCAGATAAAAAAGATTTCCGTGCTGTAAACGGGGATATTGTAAAACCAAACGTGAAAGAAGCGAAGAAATATTGGGAAGCTGGTAAAAAAGAACTTGGTAAAAATGAAATCGAATTAGAATTATTAAATGAAGATGTAGAGTTATCAAAGAAAACTGGTGAATATTTAAAAGGTGAATTAGAAAAGAATTTACCAGGTTTAACAGTAAAAATTAAACAACAACCATTCGCACAAAAACTAAAATTAGAAGATGCGGGCGATTATGTCATGTCATTCTCTGGATGGAGTGCGGACTTCCCAGATCCAATTACATATCTTGATATGTTTGTAACAGATGGGTCACAAAATAAGATGAAGTACTCTAATCCAAAATACGATGAAATCATTATGAAGGCGAAAAAAGATGGAAGCGATGTAAATGCTCGTTGGAAGAACTTATTAGAAGCAGAAAAAATGTTACTTGATGATGCTGCGATCGTTCCAGTATATCAACGTGGTAGAGCATATTTACAAAGAGATTCAATTAAAAATATGTATAACCATAAATATGGCGGCGATTTAAGCTTTAAATGGGCGTCAGTAGAGAAATAAGAAAAAAAGCAGGTGATCACCTGCTTTTTTTAATACGTTCGTTTCTTATAAATGCCTTTTCCGCCAACTTGGTTCCAGCCAGATTGTACATCCAAACTTTTGTTAACAAACTTCATTTTTTCTTTTCCACCAAAGAGCTTTTCGCCGATGCTATTTGTAATGACACCAATCAATGCTGTTATTCCGATGATGAGGGCAGCAACCGTAATAAAATCAATAAAAAAAGCAATCATTTGAAAACTCCCCCTTTGCCTGTCTGTATGTTTATTGTATGAGATAAAAAATGAAAAAGAAAGAAATGTCAGAAAAATATTTAATTTACTTTAGAAATCATGTAGACAGGAGGGAGGATATTTGTTAAAATAAGAACAAATGTTCCTTTTTATTCTCATTTGTATAGTCTTACATTTCTTAATTGATTTATCAAGAAAAAGTAAGAAAACGTTCTCTTTTTCATAGGGAAGATTATAGATAAATAACTATATATTATATGAAAAATCTATGGGAAGTGAGTAGTAAAAGGGTTGAAAGTTATTGTTAAAGTACAGCTGAAATGAGCGTAATCATGTTACATAGCAGTGAAATACACGGGAGAGTTTTCTCAACTAGCAGGAAATTTACTGTATATTTCTTGCAAAATCTATTGTATAATGATTATAGAAGTTACTTATTAAAAGTAATTGTTGTTTATTATAAGTTGTTGCTTACATGAAATGTGATTTTTGTACTTTTCAATAAGACAAGTTATCACGAAAAATTGCTGAAGTTAGAAATTAAAACTGTATTTAGTACAGAATTTGTACTCTTTAAGGAGAGTGAGCTTTGTATGGTAACATTATATAGTTCTCCAAGCTGTACGTCTTGTAGAAAGGCGAAATTATGGCTAGAGGAAAATCATATTCCCTATACAGAACGTAATATTTTCTCAGATCCATTAACGATTGAGGAAATTAAAGAGATTTTACGTATGACAGAAAGCGGAACGGATGAGATTATTTCTACTCGTTCGAAAGTTTTCCAAGAATTGAATGTAAACTTAGAGTCTTTACCACTTCAAGATTTATATAAGATGATTCGTGACTATCCAGGGATTTTACGTCGTCCAATTATGATTGACGAGAAACGCCTTCAAGTTGGTTACAACGAAGACGAAATTCGTCGTTTCTTACCACGTACAGTAAGAACGTTCCAATTACGTGAAGCACAACGTCTTGTAAATTAATTATAATAATATGAAAACCTTCTACCTATTATATAGTAGAAGGTTTTTTTTAATGTTTCACATTGCGTAATCGAACTTGTTGTACAATAAAGCCGATGCATAAAATAGTGAAAATGAACAAATAAGGAATGCTTGCAGTGAAACTTGGATTGTTATGAAAAAAGGTTGCAAGTCTGTCTTCATGTGTAACCATTTTTCCTGCAGTATAGGCAAGAATTGCTGCACCGCAATAAATGAGGAATGGAAATCGCTCCATAAGTATTAAAATAAGTTTGCTGCCCCAAATAATAATCGGGATAGAAATGAGTAAGCCGATTATGACGAGTAAAAATCTCCCGTGAGCTGCACCTGCAATGGCAATAACATTATCAAACCCCATAACGAGATCCGCGAAAACAATTGTCCGCACAGCTTGAAATAAAGTTGTTTTTCCTTGAATAGAAGAAAGATCGTTGCTATTATCGGTTAATAAATTGACTGCAATTAATGTAAGTAAAACCCCGCCAATCAATTGTAGAAATGGAATGTCGAGTAAATAGACAGCTAGTATAGTAAGGACAATTCTTAGTACAATCGCTAAAAGAGTACCGATCAAAATAGCCTTATTTCGTTTCGATTCAGGTAAATTTCGGCTAGCTAGTGCGATGACGATTGCATTGTCACCACCTAATACAACATCGATACCGACAATCATTAGTACGGATGTTAAAAACTCTAAGTCCATTCGTCTGCCTCCATTTATGATGTTTTAATAAGCGAACTATATGTATGTGATGAAGAAAGTTGTTGTTAAATAATCTCTTCTAATAGAAGTTTCACTTTATTACAGTGTACGGGGGAATGTGGAAATGTATGTCCAAATTTTTTGTAAGTAAGAAATCGCTATAATAATATATTTACGTAGTTGATCGAGTAAAGATAGGCATATAACTATTTTTGTAAAATAAATCGATTTTATTTCCATTCTGGAGAATCTTATCATAAAATGAGAGTACAAGAATCTATTGATTTGTCATATGAGTGGGGAATCCCTTCATAACAATTCTAAGCAGGAAGGGAGAGTTGTATTTTGGATATTGAAAGAATTAATGATCATACGATGAAATTTTTTATTACGTACATTGATATAGAGGATAGAGGATTTAATCGTGAAGAGATTTGGTATGATCGCGAACGAAGTGAAGAGCTCTTTTGGGAGATGATGGACGAAGCTCGTGATCATGATGATTTCTTTATTGATGGACCGTTATGGATTCAAGTGCAAGCAGTCGATAAAGGGATTGAAGTACTTGTCACGAAAGCAGAGCTTTCAAAAGACGGGCAAAAGCTGGAACTACCGATAGGGGTAGACAAAATTATAGATATTCCTCTAGATGAAGGCATCGAATCATTATTCCAACAAGAATTAGTCGAAGAGGTAGAAGAACAAACAGGAACAAACTTTAATGAAGATGGTACGTTTGGCTTTTTAATTAAGTTTAATGATTTTGAAGATGTCATTTCATTAAGTCATCGTCTTATCTTTGAAGATATAAAAGATGAGCTGTATTCATTTGAGAACCGCTATTATGTATATGTGGAATTCGATGAAGTGCTACATGATGAAGAAGAAATCGATCGTATTTTAAGTATTATTTTAGAATATGGGGAAGAATCAACTTTAACAATTCATCGTGTAAGTGAGTATGGAAAACAAATTGTGAAAGAGCATGCTCTTGAAACGATTCGCAATAATTTTCCTGCTAAAACGTAGGCCGATTTCTGTAGTATGAAATCGGCTTTTTATATGAAGAATAGGAAAGCTTTCTTAGTTAGGAGGTAAGAGATGAAAAATACGTTAAAGCTGATTTTCTTTATACTGCTATTGTTCGCATTATTTGTTTCGTTACGTATGTTTATTGATGTAGCATTTTATTCAGATGTGATTGGGATAAAAGATGTTTCGATTTTAGGTATTATCAGTATTTTATTTACAGTATCTGCGTTTTTAATTGGTTGCGTTATTTTCTTAGAAAATCGACATCCATCTAAAACACTTACATGGTTAATTGTTTTAGGAATTTTTCCGGTATTTGGATTCTTCGCTTATTTATTATTCGGACAAAATTTTCGGAGAAAAAGAATGTTCCAAAAGAAGGCGTTACTTGATGAACAAGCGTTTTTACAATATAAGGGGCATGAAGATTACGAAGAACGGATTTTACGCAATCATAAGCATCAAGAGCTGTTATTTCGTTTAGCGGATCGATTAGGTGCTTTAAATATTTCATTTCAAACTGAAACGAGGACATTAACAAATGGAGATGAAACGTTTCGGGCTATTTTAAATGGGTTAAAACGAGCGAAACATCACATTCATATGGAATATTACATTGTGCGTGATGATAAGTTAGGAACAGAAATTAAAGATATTTTAATACAAAAATCGAAAGAGGGCGTAGTCGTTCGTTTTTTGTATGATGCGGTTGGAAGTTTTAAATTATCAAAATCGTATATTGAAGAATTAAACGATGCAGGAGTCGAAATGATTCCGTTCTTCCCTGTACGCTTTCCGATTTTAAACGATAAAATTAATTATCGAAATCATCGAAAAATCGTTATTATTGATGGAAATGAAGGCTTTGTAGGTGGATTAAATATTGGTGATGAATATTTAGGGAAGGATAAGTACTTCGGCTTTTGGCGAGACACACATTTATATTTGCGTGGTGAAGCTGTACAAAGTTTGCAGCTTATTTTCCTTCAAGATTGGTTTTATATGACTGGTGAGGCTGTGCTAGCCCCTGAATATTTACAAGCGAAAGCAGTTGAGGGGGAGCATTGGGGAGGCGTGCAGCTTGTTGCAGGTGGGCCTGATAATAAATGGGAAACGATTAAGCATTTATATTTTGCCATGATTGCTTCTGCTCGGAAATCCATTTGGATTGCAACGCCGTATTTTATTCCGGATGATGATATTTTATCCGCATTAAAGGTTGCTGCACTTGCTGGTATTGATGTTCGTTTATTAATGCCGAGTAAACCGGATAAGCGTACTGTCTTTTACGCATCGAGATCTTACTTCCCAGAGCTTTTAGATGCAGGTGTAAAGATATATGAATATGAAAAAGGTTTTCTTCATAGTAAAGTTGTTATCGTCGATTCTGATTTAGCTTCAATTGGGACAGCTAATATGGATATGAGAAGTTTTCATTTGAATTTTGAAGTAAATGCCTTTTTATATGATACAGATAGCATTCGAAAACTTGTTCAAGACTTTAAAGATGATTTAGAAGAATCAAGTGAAATTCATGTTGATCATTTTCATAAAAGACGTCTTCATAGACGAATTGTTGAATCAACATACCGCTTATTATCACCTTTATTATAAAAAGAGATGTCCGAAATTGGGACATCTCTTTTTTAAAAGGAATTTGTAACAAATTGTAGAATATAAGGAGCTGAAAGGGTGTGATTACGATATTTATCGCTAAAAGAGAAAACGGAGAGAAAATTCATTTACTCTATAATTGTAATGAAAAGCTTTTGCGCCGTATGCGTCAACAAGAACGATTCTTTTGTGTAGCTTGTGGAAAGGAAGTGCAAATGAAATTAGGGAAACAAAAAAGTTGGCATTTTGCTCATAAAAAAGTGGATTCATGTCTTGCCTTTTATGAAGCGGAATCAACGTATCATATGCACGGTAAAGAATTGTTATATAGATGGTTCAAGCGTCAAAACTTTCAGGTGGATATAGAGTACTACCTTCCAGAAATTAAGCAACGACCAGATGTTTTTGTAGAGAGGGCGGGCAGAAAAATTGCAATTGAATACCAATGTGCAAACCTCGCTATAGAGCAGCTGTACAAAAGAACATATTCGTATTGGCAAGCTGGTATACAGGTCATTTGGATCGTTGGTGGAAATCAATTGAAAAAGCAATCTGCATATTGGATGAAATTTTCCTCACTTATGGCTTTCTCCTTACAATCTTATCCTCAGCCACTTCTTATTTTCTTCTGTCCGAAACAAAAATCATTTATGAAATGTGCATTTGTCACTCCCTTTTCTACAAATGTCTTTTTCTCACATACTATATATTTACCAACTGATACGACTACTTTTGAAATGCTTTTTTCTCTCGTTCCTTTCGGGAAAGAAAGATTGGGTGAAGAGTGGAAGAAGAGAAAGAACTACTTCCGCAAAAATGCCCTGCCGATTTGGAATTATAATTATAAGTCATTATTACGCCTCTTATATCAATTTAAATGTACCCCAGCGAGCTTTCCTTCTGAAATTGGTGTTCCACTCCCTTCTGGATTTGCTTTTCAAACAAACCCATTTATATGGCAAGCTTTTCTCTATATGAAGTGTATAGGGGAGCTTGCAGTGGGAGAGTGTATTTCTCTTCAATACGTGTGTAGTTATGTAAAAAGGTATACGAAAAGGCGGATACTTCCGTACTTTTCAAAGCATATATGGAAAGTGGCAGTTACTGAATATATGACATTTTTATGCTATATAGGTGTTTTGCGTAAAGTGGGAACTTATACGTACCGGAAAATAAGGGATGTCATGATGTTAAAAACAGAGGAGGAGATTATGAAACATGATGAGATTTGCTTAATACATGCGCTATCTTTATTTGAGGCAAATTTTAACATGAGAGGAGGAAAAGGGGATATAATAAAGAATGATTGTGAAGGAATTACATAAGAAAAAAACGAATTGTACTTAAGTAGAGATATTTAAAGGAGGGCTTAAAGAATGTCTGAACAAAACAAAGCGAAAGCATTACCAGATCGCAACGAGATTGAAGAAGCAAGTACGTGGCGATTAGAAGATATTTTCCAAACGGATGCAGAATGGGAAAAAGAATTTCAAGCTATTAAAGAGCTATTGCCGAAGTTAACTGAATTTAAAGGGAAACTTGGTGACTCTGCGGACAATTTACTTGAGGCATTGCAATATGAAGATGAAATATCAATGCGATTAGGTAAGTTATATACATATGCTCATATGCGTTACGATCAAGATACAACAAACTCTGTATATCAAGCATTAAATGATCGCGCAACAAATTTATATTCACAAGTATCTAGTAGCACAGCGTATATTGTTCCTGAAATTTTATCGATTTCAGAAGATACACTGCAAACATTCTTGAAGGAAAATAGAGATTTAAGTGTATATGAACATGCATTAGAAGAAATTACACGTCAACGCCCGCACGTATTATCAGAAGCTGAGGAAGCTTTATTAGCGGAAGCGTCTGAAGTAATGAGTTCATCAAGCAATACATTCGGTATGTTGAATAACGCGGATTTAAAATTCCCATCTATTAAAGGGGAAGACGGAGAAGAAATAGAAATTACACATGGCCGTTACATTCAGTTTTTAGAAAGTGATGATCCTCGTGTTCGCAAAGATGCATTTAAAGCTGTATATGAAACGTACGGAAAATTTAAAAACACATTCGCAAGTACGTTAAGTGGAGCAGTAAAACGTAATAATTTCAATGCGCGTGTTCGTAAATATGATTCTGCTCGCCAAGCTGCATTGAGCAATAATAATATTCCGGAAGCAGTATACGATCAACTCGTTGAAACAGTAAATGACAACTTACATTTATTACACCGTTACATCGATATTCGTAAGCGTGCACTAGGACTTGATGAGCTTCATATGTATGATTTATATACACCACTTGTACCAGAAGTGAAAATGAATGTGAAATACGAAGAAGCGCAAGACCTTTTATTAAAATCTTTAAACGTACTTGGTGATGAATATGTTGACATTTTGAAAGAGGCATATGAAAATCGCTGGGTAGATGTGTATGAGAATAAAGGAAAACGAAGCGGGGCATATTCATCTGGTGCATATGGAACAAATCCGTATATTTTAATGAACTGGCATGATAATGTAAATAATTTATTTACACTTGCTCATGAGTTTGGTCATTCGGTGCATAGTTACTATACAAGAAAAACACAACCGCACGTATATGGTGATTATTCCATCTTCGTAGCAGAAGTGGCATCTACTTGTAATGAAGCGCTTTTAAATGATTATTTATTAAAAACGACAGAAGATAAGAAAGAGCGTCTATATTTATTAAATCATTATTTAGAAGGGTTCCGTGGTACTGTATTCCGTCAAACGATGTTTGCAGAGTTTGAACATATTATTCATAAGAAAGTACAAGAAGGACATGCTGTCACGCCAGACATGCTAACGGAAATTTACTACGATTTAAATAAGAAATATTTCGGTGACGCTTTAGTAATCGACGAAGAGATTGGTTTAGAATGGTCTCGTATTCCACACTTCTACTACAACTATTACGTATATCAATACGCAACAGGATTTAGTGCAGCGACAGCTCTGTCTAAACAGATTTTAGAAGAAGGACAACCAGCAGTAGAACGTTATATTAACGAGTTCTTAAAAGCAGGAAGCTCTGATTATCCAATTGAAGTGCTGAAAAAAGCAGGAGTAGATATGGCATCTCCTGAACCAGTAAAAGAGGCGCTACAAGTATTTGAAGAGAAATTAAATGAATTAGAAGCATTATTATTTGAAGAAAAGTAATGAAAAAAGACGAGGGATTGTATCCTCGTCTTTTTTGTTGAATAGATTTAATGTCGATATTTGTTGAAGAGAAAGGTGGATTTGTTTGTTTTTTCTAACTGAAAGGATAGCTTTACGGCTGATTTTTGAAATTAAAACCCTTTGAATCGTTTTTTATAATTGAAATAAGAGAGTGTGATAACGATGATTCCGAATAAAAGAGGTAAGGCAATAATTTTAGGAAAAGCTTGTAGTAGAGAGAGGATGTACAAGAAAAAAGAAACGATGACAGCTAGAAAGAGAAGAGCAATATAAGATTTTTTCATAAATAAACCCCCTAAATGACCTTTTTTATAGCTTATTCAAAAATGAAAACGTTTAGAATGTGACAAAAGTGTGAAATTCGACAAAAGGGGTTGTCATCTGACGTCGAATCTTGTAGTATAATAAGCGTGAACGAATTCACATACAAACATATACCCCTTTGTTTGAACGTGAAAATTTCTCCCATCCCCTTTAATATTTTTATAAGCCGTAAAGAAGAAGACCTGGTGTTTACACCAGGTCTTTTTCTTTTGCTATCCATTTCCAATAACGTTCGCATTTTACTTCTATCATTTGTACTTTTCGTTTCAGTTGTAATTTTTTTAGTTCGCGTTCAATTTCTTGTTGCGGACAGTCATAAATAAATGCTACTTCTTTTGAAGATATAAATTGTGTTGCTTCTAGTAGCACTTCTAAAGGTGGTAATGGTTCTGGCTCAATTTCACATTTTACAAGTTCTTTCAATAATTGTACGTATACATCGTAGGAATAATTTCCAGCGATTTTAATACCTTCTTCATCTGAGTTCGCATGAAAAAAGACGAGGGAAGGTATTTCTGTAATATGCATTTCATTCGTGAATTTCAAGTCACATTGGAAAGCTTTTTTTGCACTAGCAGAATGTAGATCTTTTTTAAATTCTTCTACATCAATATTGCTATCTCTCGCACATGCAAGTAATAGTTCGCAATCAGGGTTTGATACATTTTCAAGGAAAATGTATTCTTGGAGTTTTCGCAAAAACTTCGAACCTGCTTTTCGGCCTTGCAACTCCGCTGCCTTAATTGCCATCGAAACTAAATATGGTGTTGACGATGCTTCTTGCATATGTACCTTTCCATCACATGAAAAACCTTGTAAACTGGTTGTCTTTTCCCACACAAATCGAATATTAGCAGGTTTATTCCATTTGTGTGAGGAAGCGTTCGTTCCATCCACTTTCCCTGTTACGATATGACGAATAGAGAAGTATTTCCCGTATTCAAGCCATAGTTTAATAATAAAAGGCTCAATTTCCCAGCAATCTTTACAAAGTGGATCAATAAATAAATATGCTTCTACAGACTTATGCTCGCATGCGGAAGGAGATGGCATATTTATATGCTTTGCTTCCTGCTTATCCATTACACTTCACCTGTTTCGTTTGGAGTATTAACCATATGCTGAGCGGTTAATGCTAAACGTTCAAAAACAAACTCTCTTATATGACCATGCACTCCAGTATCATCCATTGCTTGCTCCATACATGATAGCCAAGCCTCTGCTCGTTTTGGGGTAATCTCAAACGGGAGATGGCGTGCTCTTAACATAGGATGACCATGTTCTTCAGTGTACAAATTAGGACCACCTAAATATTGGGTTAAAAATTGCTTCTGCTTCCTAGCGGTTTCTGTTAAATCTTCCGGGAAGATGGGAGATAAGTCAGGGTGTTTACTGACATAGGAATAAAATGTATCTACTAATATTGCAATGCATTGTTCACCGCCAATTGCTTCAAATGGTGTCATCGGTTGCTTGCTCATCCTTTATAAACTCCTTTTTCCATGAAATGTATATCTATTGTAGCAATGGAATGTTCGAGAGGGCAAATAAACAGCCTTCTCAAAGATTCTTTGCTTATTCTACGGGTGTAACCTTTTTTAGTGAGATGTATCCACTAGTGAAACATATTCACTAGTGGAATTTTCACTTTAGCGTGCTTTGTTTTGTTTGGCAAGGAAAAAGCGTTTTACTTTGTTATTTGTATGGCGAACAGGTATGTTATGTTGCGTTAATAAATCAATAAATGTAGCTTTTCCTGTTTCTTCATCTTGCACTTCAAATTCAATTTCATAATCATCGTGATTGTAATAGAAACTATGATCAAAGACAAGCGTTCCGCCTTTAAATAATGTTTCTGCTCTTTCTGTTGTTAAACTACCCATATATGTTAAAGCAGAAACAGGAATTTGTAATTTGTGTAATTGATCTACTACTGCTCCTTGAATGATTGTGTTTGTTTCCATCATCATTTTTGCTTCATCTTCTGTTACGACTTGATGCGTTTCTAATAAACCGATTTCTGCAGGTTGTTTCAACGTTAACGTATAAGTTTCTCCTTTATGACGAATACGAAGTGCAGAGCCAGCTTCTTTTAACGAGAAGTCAGGTGTTTCAAAGTAGTGATTCACTTGTTTTGTAAATGCTTCAATAGAAAACGATTTACATAATGTATCGAATTCTTCTTTTGTAACGATATTTTTGAATTCAATTTCAATTTCTTGTGTCATTGTATAATCTCCTTTTGAAAAATAATTCTTTACACATTATCGCTTTTTCATAAATTTGGTTCAATGTTTTATTTGTTTGCGTCCATGTTATGATACAATAATACTGTTAAGTAAGACAGGAAGTTGAGATGGAGGAGTTAGAGCATGCAAAATAAAATCCAAGTTAAGAGCGTAGAAAAGAGAGAGAATGCTCTTATTTTTTGTGCGGAAAATAGTGAAATAGAGGTAAAGGAGTTAAGTGCACGTAATCATGTACTTGTAGACTCAGACAATTTATCATTTTTATATATCTTAGAAAACGAATCATCTTTCATTTATGTAAGTATTCCGCACACATGCTGGGAAGCAATGCATGAAGCGATGAATAACGATGTGGTTATGTTCGTTCGTGTGAATGAAATTGAAATGGAATTAGAAGGATTAAAAGAAGAAGTAGAATATTTAGTTGAAAATATTGAAGGTAATGCAAATTACGGAGAAGAACTAGTAACTGCTGTAGAAAAAGTATTTCTATAAGCAAATGGATTGATTTTGGTGGTGGTTGAAATGAATCGAAATTGGGAAGAATTTTTAGCACCTTACTACCAAGCGGTGGCAGAGCTGAAAGTGAAACTAAAAGGAATGCGTACTCAATTTACAATGTTAACAGAGCATTCTCCAATTGAGTTTGTAACAGGAAGGGTAAAGTCGGTTCCAAGTATTATTGATAAAGCGGAGAAGAGAAATGTACCGCTGAACCGGCTGAGAGAAGATATGCAAGATATCGCGGGCCTTCGAATGATGTGTCAATTTGTTGATGAGATTAAGCCTGTTGTAGAATATCTTCGCAAACGAAATGACTTTGAAATCGTGGAAGAACGTGATTATGTCACGCAGAAGAAAGATAGCGGTTATCGTTCTTATCACGTTGTCATTAGTTACCCAGTCCAAACGATTCAGGGTGAACAAAAAGTATTGGTAGAAATCCAAATACGCACGCTAGCAATGAATTTTTGGGCAACAATTGAGCATTCTTTAAATTATAAATATAGTGGACGTTTTCCTGAAGATATTAAAATACGCTTGCAACGCGCAGCAGAAGCAGCATTTTTATTAGATGAAGAAATGTCTTCTATCCGTCTTGAAATTCAAGAAGCGCAGAAAGCTTTTTCAAGAAAGCAAGAAACGAAAGATTCTGAATCATAAACTAAAGGGTGTTGTGCGATGAAATTTACAATTATGTCAAAGGGAGATCAATCATCAGATGCACTGGCAAGCACGATGAAAGAATACTTGCTAGATTTCGGATTTATAATGGATGAAAAGGAACCCGATATTGTAATTTCTGTTGGGGGAGATGGAACGCTTTTATATGCATTTCATCGTTATTATGATCGATTGGCTGAAACGGCATTTGTTGGTGTACATACAGGACATCTAGGTTTCTATGCAGATTGGTTACCGACAGAAGTAGAGAAATTAGTAATTGCAATTGCGAAAACACCATTCCAAGTGGTGGAATATCCGCTTTTAGAAGTTATTATTCGCTATGTGAATGGAAGTAAAGAGTCACAGTATTTAGCGATGAATGAGGCGACTGTAAAAAGTGCAGAAGGTACATTAGTAACAGAAGTAGAAATACGCGGAGAATATTTTGAAACATTCCGCGGAGACGGCCTTTGTATCTCTACTCCTTCAGGAAGTACCGCGTATAATAAAGCGCTTGGCGGAGCGATTATTCACCCATCTATTGAAGCGATACAAATTGCAGAAATGGCGTCCATTAACAATCGTGTATTTCGTACTGTAGGATCGCCGCTCGTATTGCCGAAGCATCATACATGTGTGTTAAAGCCAGCTGCAGGAATGAACTTACAAATTACAGTGGATCATTTAACGATGGTTCATCAAGATGTGAAATCAATCCAGTATCGCGTCGCAAACGAGAAAGTACGATTTGTTCGTTTCCGTCCATTCCCGTTCTGGAAACGAGTTCGTGACTCGTTTGTTGCAGATAAATAGAAAGGGTTATATATTTGAACAGATTTACATTGAAATGGGATATAGGGCCGGCTGAAGAGGGAACTTTAGTTAGGGAATTTTTGAAAACGAAAGGCATTTCTAAAGCCGCTTTAACGGATATAAAGTTTCACGGCGGGGCAATTGAAGTAAATGGTCAACATGCGAGTGTTCGTCATCAGTTGCGTGCTGGTGAAGAATTACGTGTCTTTTTTCCAGTTGAGGAAAGAAGTGAAGGGATGATGGCAGAAGATATCCCTTTAAGCATTGTATATGAAGATGACGCGGTTCTTATCATTAATAAAGAGGCGAACATGTCAACGATTCCGTCTAGAGAACATCCGACAAGGAGTGTTGCCAATGCGCTTTTATCTCATTATGATAAGCAGCACCTTGCAAGTACAGTGCACATCGTAACACGTTTAGATCGTGATACTTCGGGGCTTATGCTTATTGCAAAAAATCGTTTCGTGCATCATCTTTTATCGAAGCAGCATCAACAAAAAGCTGTGAAACGAACGTATGAAGCAATTGTTCACGGAAAGATTGTAGAACGAGAAGGAATGATTGATGCACCAATTGGTCGAAAATCTGATAGCATTATTGAGCGAACGGTTTGTGAGGATGGACAAAGGGCAGTTACTCATTTTAAGGTAATTGATAGTACATATCATAAGACACATGTAGCGCTTGAGCTTGAGACAGGAAGAACGCATCAAATTCGTGTGCATATGGCTCATATAGGACATCCGTTACTTGGTGATAGCTTATATGGAGGGAGAAGGGATGAAATGAAACGGCAAGCACTTCATAGTAAATCTTTGACGTTTTATCATCCTATTTTAGAGAAAGAGATGTCTTTCACTATAAAGCTTCCAAGCGATATGCAAGAAGTGTTGTGGCATACTTAAAAAGGGAACAAAATTCTTATATTATAAAGAATTTTGTTCCCTTTTTTCTTAGCGGAATAATATTAAAATTTGGTTTTCACCCGTACGCTTTATAACGAAAAATCCACTTTCGGCTTTTGTAGCAATGCCATTGTCATTTGGACGACAATATCCATGTGCTTCGCAAGTGCCGTCATCACGTACTAACATTTGTCCAATTAATCCGACAGGAAGCCACTCGGCGCGATCTTTTCTTGCTACATATTTGCAAGTTGGATCCCATTCTGTATTTAAAAGAGGTTGTATTTCTTCGGCTTCCGTCCATACATATTGGCGTTTTCCAAAGTTATCTGTTTTATAACGTTTTTGCCAACTTAAAGCCCCGCTATTTCCTATAAGGGCAGGGGTTGCACTAGATATTCCTAAAATGAACGAATCGCGTGAAGTAGCTATCCGAATTTTTTCTTCGTTACTAAATGTAACGAAATAACCGACATCAATAGGTTTATAACCTTCGGTTTCAAACATTTGTGCAAAATCCGTTCCGCTTGCATTGTAAGACGCGCCCTCAATGTACATTTCTCCATTATGAGCAAGCCATTTAGCCCCGATATTATGGTCGGTGTCGCTTACACCATTTGCAATAAACCAAGAATAAGCTTCTTCTGCAGTGCCGAAGCGCCCCATAATATGGCTACCTGCAAAATGAGCTGTTGATGTATGATGACCTTCCGCATGAGAAGAGGATCCGTTAGCGATAGTTGCGTTTCCTTCTGCGTGTGCTGCTTCGCCTAAAGCAATTGTCTGTTTACCCTCCGCATGAGAATAAGCCCCGCCTGCTGTCGTTTCACTTCCCTCACTATGCGAACTATGTCCAGTTGCTTTTGAGTTTGATCCTTCTGCATGAGAGAAAGAACCTTTTGCGTGTGTTAATAAGCCTTCCGCATGTGCTGCCATGCCCTCCGCATGAGAGTGAAGCCCCTCTGCATATGCATATCGGCCGCCCCTTTTAACTTTTGTATTTTCAGATGTAGGTGTCTCAATTATGAGGGGTTTTTCAGGTTGTATATCATTCGATGAAGCCAATGCCTCTTTTATTTTTTTTACTTTGTTTATAATAGCAGCTGGAATTTCTGGTTCCACTTTTTTATTTATTGCTACAGAAATATTTTCTTCCGTCTTTTCTTCTGCTTGATTAGAATGTATTACCTGTTCATCTTGATTTGAAAGCTGTTTATTTTTTTGTTGCATCTTTATTTTTCTGCGATCGATTATGCGGCTCATCACAGCATTTTCTAAAGAGACATATGTTGGTTTTACTTTGCTTTTTTTTGATGACTCTTGTTCTTCCAGTTCTTCTATCGCTGCAGCCCGAATACTACACCAGTTGTTAATTCCGTACATGGGCAGATATAAAGGGGGAAATTTTCTTTTTTGTTTAGAAGATTTTTTCTTCATTCTGTCACCTCCTGCGACATTATATGTAGTGTAATTAAAAAAAGATGCACTTTATTGCATCTTTTTTTAATTACTTTACCTAGTTTTATATGAGATCTGCCTAAATAATGCTAAGTAAGGTAGTTATGAAATTGGACGGAATTTCTCAGCGACAAAAGGTAAAGAAGAAGGGACAGAGATAGTCTCCATTTCAGGATAACGTAATCCGGTTAATTTGCCACCAAATACAGCACCAGTATCAATATTGACTGTCTGATTGACGAATCGAGGTTCTGCTACTGGTGTATGTCCATATACAATCCAAGCTTGCCCCTTGTATTCTTGCGCCCAATCGCGACGGACAGGTGAGCCATCGGCATGCTTTTCTCCTGTAATATCGCCATATAATACAAAGGTTTGTACTTTTTTATCTCGTCTTCCTATATAATCTTGCCGAATCCCAGCGTGACATACGATTACTCTTTTTTCATCTAGTATGTGGTAGAGCGGTGATTGTTCATAAAGAGTGATAAACTTTTCTTTTATAATGTTTTGCTTATTAGGAGGAAGTGCCTCATATTCAGCAACAGTTGTTTCAAGTCCGTGAGCGACT
The DNA here is from genome assembly GCF_001836235.1 of Bacillus sp. HMSC036E02. Classification (NCBI taxonomy): domain Bacteria; kingdom Bacillati; phylum Bacillota; class Bacilli; order Caryophanales; family Bacillaceae; genus Bacillus; species Bacillus sp. HMSC036E02. The sequence goes on from NZ_KV827815.1 coordinate 26,755, forward strand.
GTTACATTACGCCCAAGGAAAAATCGATATAGTTTATTACAGTGATTTCCAGGAGCGTAATAAGCTTCTTTTTTATGTATGACAAGTTCCCATACAATTTCAATCATACGTAATGAATGAGGACCACGGTCTGTAATATCGCCAACGAATGCAAGTTTACGTTGGTCAGGGTGAACCGGTAGACCGCTACTCCAGTTATATCCTAGCTTCTCTGTTAAATTTTGAAACTCTTGGAAGCATCCATGAATATCTCCTATAATGTCATATTTCATATTTAAACCTCCATCGTATTTTTCATTAGTATATCTAAAAAAGGATAGAGATAAAAATATAGCGTTTTTGTGTTGTTCATTTAAACATAAAGATTTTGGTTCTTGAGCGAACATTTAAAATGAATCCAATCGCAATCATGTATGTAAGCAGTGAACTTCCTCCGTAGCTCATAAGAGGTAATGTTATCCCTGTAATGGGAAGTAATCCGATTGTCATCCCGATATTTTGGAATACTTGGAAAGTAAACATTCCGATTGTACCAGCGCAAATGTAACTACCGAAAGGGTCATTACTTTCTAAAGCAATATGAATCATTCGAAAAATGAGTAAGAAAAAAAGAGAAATAATGACACTTGCGCCTAGAAATCCAAATTGTTCAGCGACATTAGTGAAAATAAAATCTGTATGTGGTTCTGGAAAATATACTTGTCCATTTTCCCACCCTTTTCCTTGCATTTCTCCGGATCCAGTCGCTAAGAATGCTTGTCTTAATTGATAGCCTTGTGCATCATATTTGTAAGGTGCTAACCATCCGTAGAAGCGATTTAATTGATATTCTTTTAAAATGTGTGCTTTAAAGAAATCTGTGTGAGTAAAAAAAATATATATTAATGTAGTTCCAGCAACGAAAGTAGCTGAAACTAATCCGAAAATAAAACGCCATCGTATGCCAGAAACTAGTATCATTGCTGCAAGCATCGCTGAAATGACCATTGTATTTCCTAAATCTGGTTCCTTTGCGATGAGTAGTAGTGGTGGCAAACTTGTTGCAAATATTTTTCCAAGTAGTAAAAAATCGTCATGTATTGTTTGGGAAAAATATTTCTCATTATGGTTTGCTATAATTCGTCCAATGACGATAATTAAAAATAATTTCATAATTTCAGAAGGCTGAAAATTTCCGATGCCTGGGAGCCTGTACCAAGCGGTAGCGCCTTTAATTGTAACGGCACCTGGTACTTGAAGTTCTAGTCCAATAAGTAGTACCATTGCAAAGCTGTACAAATACCAAGCAATTTTTTGATAACGATCGAAGTCGAGAATCATAATAACACCAATGGCTATAAATCCAATGAAATACCATTGGATTTGCTTTAGTACAAAATTGACGTTTTGTAAAAATGGCGGTAAAGAGGCTTGCGCACTTGCAATAGCACAACAACTAACAATCCCAATGGCAAATAAAATAAATAGTAATACGTAGTCTATTTGATATTGAGAATTTGGATCTTTCAATGTAGGTATTCCTTTCTACTGCTCTTTATAGTAATGGATTTTATCCCGCATTAATGGGCAGTAAGACCCCTACCTCAAAATTCAGCGAAAGCGAAGAAGTTAGGTGGGGGATCAACTGCCCGTAAAAGCCCGATTGGTGAGAGCTGATTAAAGTTTCACTTTATAGTATGAGAAAGAATGTATGAACTATACGAATGATTCACATATAGTCCATACACTTTTAATTTTGCAGAGTAGTTTAATTGTTTAACTCTTTAATAATTATATCCAAACAATGGGAAAGACGTACATGTGCGTCAGGAAAAATATCTAGTTGATGAAGATAGTATTTTAAGGAACTTTTACACCATTGGTAAGCACTAAGTAGAGCTGCTCTATAGTCTGTAGTATTTTGTAAAAAGCCATATTCTTTTGCTGTTATAACGAGGTGTGTGAAATCTTCACAACCTTGAAGGAGCTTATTGTGTATTTGTTGTCCAGCATGGTAGCGAAATTGACTTAAAGGCTCAGAAATGTATATTGCATTTCCTTTAGAAAGTAAAGAAATCCATGAGGCCATATCAACACTACAAGAATATTGTCGCTCTTTAAGGGTGCCAAAAGGTTCAGTGAGCAATTCCTTTCGGAACAAGGTAGTTGTAGGCTCACCGATAATGTTGTGTCCACCCTTTAACATCCAATTACCTAAAAATATCCCGTTTAATGGGGTGTCTTCACTATATAACCTTTGTGTTGGATGGGAATCACCTATTAGATTTCCATGATCATCAATGCGTACTCGATAAGAAGTAACAAGAGCAAGATTTTTATTGGGATCTTGCTCAAAATAGGTCATCATTTTTTGTATTTTATGCTTATAAAACACGTCATCGTCCATTAAAAAATTTATATACTCACCATTTGATTTTTCTATGAGCATAAGGTCATTGTGAAATTGTCCTAGAGTAGGGATATTTCGAATGTATGTTATATTTTTATAATTTGGTAAGTATTGTTCGCGTATTAAAGTTGCTGTTTCATCATTTGTACTATCATCTCCGATGATGATTTCAATATTAGAATAAGTTTGTGCCAATGCACTTTCTAGAGCAATTTTGAAATAATGAGGCCGATTATAAGTGGGAATAAGGATGGAAACGAGAGGTGGATTTTTTTCATTCATCATACATAACTTCCTTTCAGAAGCTTTTTTTTGTAAGAACAATATCTTGGTAACTTGTATATTCATGTCTGCCGCACCATAAACCGTAATGCGGCTTATTGATTATTTCTAGGCCGTACTTATTCAATAGATTGCAAATATCTGTCTCAGGATAAGCAACTGCGAAATTCGGAATATCTTTATTTACAACGTAGCAATTTTCGATTCGATGATAAAAACCTAATGTACTTTGTCCTGCATTTAAATAATAGGACGATTCAGGATTTATAAGAAAGAATGTAATGAAACATCTCCCGTCTTTTTTTAATACACGTACAATTTCAGATACGTAATGTTCTAATTCTTTTGGGAGAAGATGCGTAAATACAGAAGTTAAAAAGATAAAATCGAATGTCCCGTCTTCATAGGGGAAACGATATTGAGAGGCATCTTCTTTTCCTTCTGGATTATAGAATTGATTGTATATGTCAACATGTTCAAAGTGAAAATTATTACGCATAGTTGAAATGTTATTTTGACACCAAGTAATTCCATCTTTAAACAAATCAAATCCATAATACGCTCCATCATCATGTAAGTAATTCAATAATGGTACAGCCATTCGACCGACGCCGCAGCCTACATCTAATACTTTTTCATTTGGTTTTAAAGCGCCAATTTGAATAAAATGCTTTAGGAACTCTTTTCCAACTTTTTTGAAGTCGCCACCTACATATTGGACGAGTTCAGGAGGGGGGAGTAAAGTCATTTCTTTGTTAAGTTCACTCATGAGTATACCCCTTTCTTGTATGAGAAGATGCAGTAAATCTATTAATAAAATTTTCAATTTGTATTGAGAGAACACAGGAAAACAATTGTTATATGTAAGGAGATTCCGAAAAAGAATACTTAATTGGATTAGAAGTGAGAGAAGGATGAGTGAAAATGAAATCTCCTATAGATTAAATCTTTTTTATTCTTTTCTCCAATAAACGCCAAATACATCAATTTTAGTAATAGGGGCTTTTAAATTTCGTTGGTTTCTAAAGTCTGTCACAGCCTCAGCGCATGGCGGTAGCCCGTAGTCATCGATAATTATATAGCCACCTTTAGAAACTTTATCATATAAGTTCACGAGACCATCCATTGTGGATTCGTACATATCACCATCAAGCCGTGCAATTGCTATTTTTTCAATTGGTGCTGTTGGTAAAGTATCTTTAAACCAGCCTTTTAAAAATTTCACTTGATCATTTAGTAAATCATATTTTTTGAAATTCTCTTGTACTTGTTCTAAAGAGACGCGTAAGTAATCGAATGTGTGCAAATAATCACCGTAATCTTTTGGATATTGTTCTAGATTCGGTGCTGGCAAACCTTCAAATGAATCAGCGACCCACACATTACGATTCGTAATGTTGTTTGCTTGTAAAAAACCATTCATAAAAATGCACGATCCTCCGCGCCATACACCTGTTTCAATAAAATCTCCCTCTATATTTTCACGAACAACGGTTTCCATCGCCTCTTGTAATTGGTTCATACGTTCTCGACCGATCATGCTATGTGCTGCTCTTGGCCAATCCATTCCATCATGGCGTTCACTTTTTGAAACATTTGGTTTTACAATTTTTAAGTTATGGTTTTCAGCATATTGTTTAATGAATAAAGGGAGGGGGACTGTAACTGGCTCGAATTCTAGTTCTTTTGAAATATGTAGAGATGCGGGTAAGTATGCCTCATATTCTAACCATATTTCAAATAAAATGGTCTTCTTTAGCAATTCGAGATAAAGCTGAACAGCAGATTTACTTTCCATATTTGTGCCTCCTGCAAAATGTCATACAACAATATGATTATGTAGATAGCGAATGTTTCATGATTGAATTTGAAATTGAAAAAGCAGTAAAACTGATATCAGTTTTACTGCTAAGTAAAAAATTAAGCGATTTTTTCAATAATAATAGATGCATTTGTACCAACAGCTAATGATAGCCCAAGCCCTGTAACGATTACTTCAATTAATGATGGAGTTGTCGTAATTTGCGTAATTGCTTGAACAACGATAGGTGCTCCAACTGAGATTAAAGTGGCCCCAGTACCTGGAACAGATACCCCATTTACTTGGATTGTAAGTCCTCCTAATAGACTTACTGCTGCAGTGTATACGATAACGGTAATTTTATAGAATCCAGTTTGACTAATTACGAAAGTATCAGGATCTAATTGAGAAATTGCTGTACCAAACTGAGATCCAACAGTATTAAATGGTACTGGAGCATTAAGTCCAATATCCAAAGAAATCCCAGCGGAGTTAAATGCATACAATCCTGCTGGAAGCCCTAGTCCAGATGGTCCAGTCGGTCCAGTCGGTCCAGTAGCCCCAGTCGGCCCCGTAGGTCCAGTAGCCCCA